>CAXHZZ010000079.1:0-9045 GCA_964021635.1 uncultured Tenacibaculum sp. | reverse complement strand
CAAAATTAATTGAAGGAAAAGCAATTAGATTACATCCACTTGCTTGTTCTGCCTTTAATGCCGATTTTGATGGGGATCAGATGGCGGTTCACTTACCATTAGGACCTGAAGCTATTTTAGAAGCTCAGTTATTAATGTTAGGATCACACAATATCTTAAACCCTGCAAATGGTGCACCGATCACGGTACCATCACAGGATATGGTTTTGGGTCTTTATTATATGACCAAAGAAAGAAAATCTACACCAGAAGTGCCTATTAAAGGTGAAGGATTAACTTTCTATTCTCCAGAAGAGGTTATTATAGCCTTAAATGAAGAAAAAGTAGATTTAAATGCAGGTATTAAGGTTCGTACACACGATGTTGTAGATGGACAAGACGTTACTAGAATTATAGCAACAACAGTTGGTAGAGTTTTATTTAACGAAAAAGTACCAAAAGCTGCTGGATATATTAATGAAGTTTTAACCAAAAAATCATTAAGAGGAATTATTGGTGGAATTTTAAAAGTAACCAATATTCCTGCAGTAGGAAGTTTCTTAGATGAAATTAAAAATATGGGATATAGATACGCCTTTGAAGGTGGATTATCATTCTCATTAGGAGATATCATTATTCCAGAAGAAAAACATAGCATGATTGCAAAAGCCAATGAAGAGGTTGATGCAATTGTAGGAAACTACAACATGGGTATGTTAACACAAAAAGAACGTTATAACCAAGTAATTGATGTTTGGGGATCTACGAATAATAGATTAACAGAGTTATCTATGAAGCGTTTGCGTGAAGACCAACAAGGATTTAACTCAGTATTTATGATGTTAGATTCTGGAGCACGTGGATCTAAAGAGCAAATTCGTCAGTTAACAGGTATGCGTGGATTAATGGCAAAGCCTAAAAAATCGACAGCTGGAGGTGGAGAAATTATTGAGAATCCAATTCTTTCTAACTTTAAGGAAGGATTATCAATTCTTGAATACTTTATCTCAACACACGGTGCTCGTAAAGGATTAGCCGATACAGCATTAAAAACTGCCGATGCAGGATATTTAACACGTCGTTTAGTAGATGTTTCTCAAGATGTAATTATTAACGAAGATGATTGTGGAACTTTAAGAGGCTTAGAAGTAATGCCATTAAAGAAAAATGATGAAATCGTTGAATCATTATCAGAAAGAATTGAAGGTCGTGTTTCTTTACAAGATGTATATGCACCAGTAACAGATGAATTATTAATTAGTGCTGGTGAAGAGATTTCTTCTAAAGTAGCTGATGCAATTCAAGCAACAGGAATTGATAGAGTTCAAGTACGTTCTGCGTTAACTTGTGAATCTAGTAGAGGAATTTGTGCAAAATGTTACGGTCAGAGTTTATCTACTCGTAATAAAGTACAAATTGGAGAAGCTGTAGGAGTTATTGCAGCACAATCTATTGGAGAACCAGGTACACAGTTAACATTAAGAACTTTCCACGTTGGAGGGGTAGCAGGAAATATTTCTGAAGATAATAAACTTATCGCAAACTTTGCAGGTAAAGTTTCTATTGAAGATTTAAGAACAGTAAAAGGAAAAGATGCTAATGGAGAAGTGATTGATATCGTGATCTCAAGAACAGCAGAAATTAAAGTTGTAGATAAGAAAACTGGAATTACTTTAAGTACAAACAATATTCCTTATGGATCTACTATTTTCGATATGGACAGAAAGTCTATTAAGAAAGGTGATGTAGTTTGTCAATGGGATCCATTTAATGGTGTAATTGTTTCTGAATTTGGAGGTAAAGTTCGTTTTGATGATTTAGAACAAGGAATTAACTTCCAAGTAGAAATTGATGAACAAACAGGTTTCCAAGAAAAAGTAATTACAGACTCTAAGAATAAGAAAATTATTCCTTCTTTAATTATTGAAGATAAAGATGGTAATGCTTTACGTTCTTATAGTTTACCAGTAGGTGCACACTTAATGGTAGATGATGGAGATACTGTAGAAAGTGGAAAAACGTTAGTTAAAATACCAAGAAAATCTGGTAAAGCAGGAGATATTACAGGAGGTTTACCACGTGTAACAGAATTATTTGAAGCACGTAACCCATCTAACCCAGCAGTAGTTGCTGCAATTGATGGAGTTGTATCTTTCGGTAAAATTAAGCGTGGTAATCGTGAGATTATTATTGAATCTAAAACAGGAGATATTACTAAGTATTTAGTAAAATTATCTAACCAGATTTTAGTTCAAGAAAACGATTTCATTAAAGCAGGTATGCCGTTATCTGACGGGGCAACAACTCCTATAGATATTTTAAATATTAAAGGACCTTCTGCAGTACAAGAATACTTGGTAAACGAAATTCAAGAAGTATATCGTTTACAAGGTGTGAAAATTAACGACAAGCATTTCGAAGTAGTAGTTCGTCAAATGATGCGTAAAGTTAGAATTATTGACTCTGGAGATACGTTATTCTTAGAGAATCAATTAATTCACAAAAACGACTTTATTACAGATAACGATGCTATCTACGGAATGAAAGTTGTTGAAGATGCTGGAGATTCTGAGAATTTAAAACCAGGACAAATGGTTTCAGCTCGCCAATTAAGAGATGAAAACTCAATTTTACGTAGAGCAGATAAAAACTTAGTAGCCGCTCGTGATGCTCAACCAGCAACAGCTGAACAAGTATTACAAGGTATTACTAGAGCTTCGTTACAAACGAAGTCGTTTATATCAGCAGCGTCATTCCAGGAAACGACTAAAGTATTAAACGAAGCCGCAGTAAACGGTAAAATTGATACCTTAGAAGGATTAAAAGAAAATGTAATTGTTGGTAAACGTATACCAGCAGGAACAGGAATGAGATCTTACGATCGTCAGATTGTAGGACCTAGAGATGAAATGGAGAAAAATTTATAATTTGTAATACTAAAGGCCTCTAAATTTTAGAGGCCTTTTTTTAACTTTTATTATGGAAGAAAATAAAGATCCGCAATTAAATATTGAATTAGATCAGGATGTTGCTGAAGGAACCTATAGTAACCTTGCAATTATTAATCATTCAGTATCTGAATTTATAGTAGATTTTATAAATATAATGCCAGGTGTACCTAAGGCAAAAGTAAAATCGAGAATTATTTTAACACCACAACATGCTAAAAGACTTACAAAGGCTTTAGCTGAAAATGTTCGTAAATTTGAACAAGCACACGGTGAAATAAAAGATTATGAGCAAGTGCCAATTCCTATGAATTTTGGAGGAACAACAGGTGAAGCTTAAAAATATAAAACGTCTATTATTAGACGTTTTTTTTGTTTTAAATAAAAATTAAAAGCCTGTTGAAATATCTTTTAATCCTTTACTATCAAGAATAAAAACTTCCTTTCCTTTTAAATTAATTAGTTTTTTCTTTTTAAATTCAGAAAGCAAGCGAATTGCCGATTCGGTAGCTGTACCAATAATATTGGCAATATCTTCTCTAGATAACAGTATGTCTAAAGCACCATTTTTATTTTTAGCAAACCTTTCATCAAGATTCAATAAGGTGGTTGCTAATCGTTGCTTAACTGTTTTTTGAGCCATATCAACAATGAAATTATCGGCTGACTTAAGCGATAAAGCCATGTTTTTAAGAATGTCCATTGTAAACTTAGGATTACCTTCTAAATCTCTAACAATTTCTTCTTTAGGAATAAAGCAAACCTCCATATCATTTACAGCAATAGCTTTCAAATTAGAAGTTTCATTATTAATTAAACTACGTTCACCAAGTATATCTCCTTTCCTCACCAAATTTATAATTTGATCTCTACCATTATCACTCATTTTAGATACTTTACAAACACCATCTTTAATACAAAAAACACCATTTATATGTTCACCTTCTTCAAATAAAACGGATCCTTTTTTTATTCTTTTAGAAGTTTTACAACCAGCTATTCTAACTAATTCATCCTTTGTAAGAGATTTTAAAGAATTAAATTGACGAATAATGCATTGTTCACATTTGCTCATGTTAGCGGTCTGTTTGGGAGATTCAAATATAACCAAAAAGCTGATAAATATCATGTTTTTATAAGTGATGATAGTAGATATTTGTACTAGGCAAAAGAGTAAATATGGAAAACACACTATGTTTTCATTGTGGTAATGAATGTGACACTAAAACGATTTCTGTAAAAGAAAAGTTTTTTTGTTGTAATGGATGTAAAACGGTTTATGAAATTTTTTCAGAAAACGATTTAACTTGTTATTATGATTTTCAAAACAATCCAGGGGCTATTCCTGAAGAAATTAAAGGAAAATACGATTTTCTAGACAACGTAACTATTGTTGATAAACTTTTAGAGTTTAATGACGGTAACATATATGTAGTAAATTTATATATTCCACATATACATTGTAGTTCGTGTATTTGGGTGTTAGAAAATTTACATAAATTACAAAGAAATGTTAGTGCTTCGCAAGTTGATTTTCCTAAAAAGACAGTACGGATTACGTATAATTCTGAAACCATTTCATTAAAAGGAATTGTAGTGCTGTTAAGCTCTATAGGCTACGAACCTTATATTAGTTTAGAGGATTACGAAGTAGGAAAAAAGAAAGTAGATAGAAGCTTGATTTATAAATTAGGCATCGCCGGTTTTTCTTTCGGAAATGTAATGTTTTTATCATTTCCCGAATATTTTGAAGTATCAGGTTTTTGGTTAGAGCACTATAAAGGAATCTTCCGTTGGTTAATGTTTGTATTCTCATTACCTGTAGTTTTTTATGCTGCGCAGGATTATTTTATTTCGGCTTATAAAGGTTTGCTTTCTAAAATTTTAAATATTGATATTCCGATTGCTTTAGGTATTGCTGTTTTATTTATCCGAAGTTCGGCTGAGATTATTTTTGATTTAGGAACAGGTTTCTTTGACTCTTTAACAGGATTGGTTTTCTTTTTATTATTAGGGAAATTTTTTCAGCAAAAAACCTACAATTTCTTGTCTTTTGAGCGTGATTATAAATCGTATTTTCCAATAGCAGTTACGCGGATTTCATCCGAAGGAAAAGAAGAAAATGTACAGATATATGATGTTGAAAAAGGAAATAGACTGCTAATTAGAAATCAAGAGTTAATTCCCGTAGACGGAATTTTAATAAACGGTGCTGCTAAAATTGATTATAGTTTTGTTACAGGAGAAGCGATTCCAGTATCAAAAAAATCAGGTGATAAATTATTTGCAGGTGGAAAACAATTATCTGGTATTATAGAAATGGAAGTTTTAACGTCGGTTTCACAGAGTTATTTAACACAATTATGGAGTAACGATGTGTTTAAAAAAGATAAAAATTCGTCTTTTAAAACATTAACAGATCGTATTAGCCAGCATTTTACAGTTGCAATACTATTAATCGCATTTATAGCTACTACATTTTGGTTGTATTTTGATGCAAGTAAAGCGCTAAATGTATTTACGGCAGTGTTAATTATTGCGTGTCCGTGTGCCATTGCATTGGCAGCTCCGTTTACTTTAGGAAACATGTTACGTATTTTAGGTAAGAAGAAATTTTATTTAAAAAACGCTACTGTAGTAGAGCAATTAGCAGCAATTGATAGTGTAATTTTTGATAAAACAGGAACTTTAACAACCAGTAAAGAAAGTGAAATTGATTATAAAGGTATTGACTTGTCATCCGAAGAAAAAGCACTATTAAAAAGTACGTTGCGAGCTTCAAACCATCCGTTAAGTAGAATGTTATACGGTTCTTTAAAAGAAGAAATGATTTCTGTGACCAATTTTAATGAGTTTACAGGAAAAGGGATTGAGGCTACATCAAAAGAAACTACAATAAGAGTAGGATCTTCTTCTTTTGTGAAAAATACAGAAGAACAAATTAATCTAGATACCGCTGTTCATATTCGTGTAAATGATAAATATAAAGGAAAGTATATTTTTAAAAATGCTTATAGAAACGGTGTTAAAGATTTGTTTTCTGAATTAAACTCCAACTATAATTTAGCTGTTGTTTCTGGTGATAATGAAGGAGAAAAAAAGTTTTTAGAAACATTGTTGCCAAAAAACACGTCATTTTTATTCAATCAAAAGCCAGCAAATAAATTGCACTATGTAGAAAAATTACAAAATAAAGGAGCACATGTAATTATGATTGGTGACGGACTTAATGATGCAGGAGCATTGGCACAGAGTAATGTTGGAATTTCATTATCAGAAAACATCAATGTGTTTTCACCGGCATGCGATGCTATTTTAGATGCTTCTAAATTCGATCAAATAGCGAGTTATATAAAAGGTGCAAAAAAAGCAATCAAAATAATTAAATATAGTTTTATACTTTCTTTATGTTATAATTTAATCGGATTGCATTTTGCAACAACAGGTCAGTTAAAACCTGTAATCGCAGCAATTTTAATGCCTTTAAGTTCTATTAGTATTGTGGTGTTTACAACTGTTGCAACTAATTTATTAGGAAGAAAAATAAAATAGTAATTACCAAATCCGTAATGGATATTTAATAAAAAAAATATGAAGATAGCATCATTTTTAGAAGAGGTAAATTTCAATGAAAATAAGCCAGCAGTGTCATTATTACTAGATACTGATTTTTCGAAAGAAATACGAATAGTATTCAAAAAAAGACAGATAATGAAAGATCATCAAGCGCCATTTGCAATTATTGTTCAGGTATTAAAAGGTTGTATTGATTTTGGTTTAAAAGGAGAAGTAAAACAATTAAATACAGGTGATTTAATTTCATTAGAACCAAAAATAATTCATAATCTTACAGCTATAGAAGAAAGTGTTGTGCGATTAACTTTATCGAAATCAGACACTATAAAGAGAGTTAAAAACGTATAAAATTATGCAAATTAATAAATATATAGATCATACACTATTAAAAGCAACAGCTACAAGAAGTGAAATTATTCAATTGTGTCGTGAAGCAAAAAAACATGGTTTTTATGCCGTTTGTGTAAACGGATCGTATGTTAAATTAGCAAAAGAAGAGTTGCAAAATACAGATGTGAAAATTGCGGCTGTAATCGGGTTCCCGTTAGGAGCGATGACTACAGAAGTAAAAGTTTTTGAAGCACAAAACTGTATTGAAAACGGAGCATCAGAAATTGATATGGTTATTAATATAGGGAAATTACGAGATGGCGAATTTGCGTATGTTGAAAATGAGATTAGATTGATAAAAGAAGCGATTGGTAAAAATGTTTTAAAAGTAATTTTTGAGAATTGCTATTTATCAAAAGAACAAATTAAAGAGGTGTCGCAATTAGCGGTTAATGCAGGAGCAGATTTTATAAAAACATCTACGGGGTTTGGAACAAGCGGAGCAATTACAGCTGATATTCAAATAATGAAAGAAGTAACGAATGGTAAGGTGCAAATTAAAGCGGCAGGCGGAGTAAGAGACAAAGAAACAGCTGAGAAATATATTGCTATGGGTGTAACACGCCTAGGAACATCATCGGGAGTGTCTTTAGTTACAAAAGGAGTTTCAGATAAAGATACATATTAATGAATTCACTCATACAAAAATATAATATTCCGGGTCCAAGATATACAAGTTATCCAACGGTTCCGTATTGGGATAATGATACGTTTTCGAAAGAAAACTGGATTGAAACATTTAAAAAATCATTTATACAAAGTAACGCTACAGAAGGAATTAGTCTTTATATACATTTACCATTTTGCGAAAGTTTATGTACGTTTTGTGCGTGCCATAAACACATTACAAAACGACATGAAGTAGAAGAAGATTACATAGATACTGTTTTAAAAGAATGGAAATTATATACTAACCTTGTAGATGAAGCGCCTATTGTAAAAGAGATTCATTTAGGAGGCGGAACACCAACTTTTTTTTCAAAAGAACAATTAAAAAAACTAATAGACGGATTATTTGTTAACGCAAAAAGACATGAAAATTACGAATTTAGTTTTGAAGGTCACCCTAATAACACTACAAAAGAACAGTTGCAAACCTTGTTTGATGTTGGCTTTACACGTGTAAGTTATGGTGTACAAGATTATAATGAAAAAGTACAAAAAGCCATTCACAGAGTGCAGCCTTTTGAAAATGTAGAGAAAGTAACTCGTTGGGCAAGAGAAATAGGATATAAGTCTGTTAGTCATGATTTAATTTTCGGATTACCATTTCAAACCAAAGAGAATGTAATTCACACGATTAATAAAACAAAAGAATTACAGCCCGATAGAATTTCATTTTACAGTTATGCGCATGTGCCATGGGTAAAAGGTGTTGGTCAACGAGGTTTTAATGACGACGATTTGCCAAAAAATGAAGTGAAGCGTGAATTGTATGAAATAGGGAAGGAGTTGTTTGCCGAAATGGGCTATGTAGAAATAGGAATGGATCATTTTGCTTTAAAAACAGATTCTTTATATAAAGCAACTCAAGAAAAAACATTGCACCGTAATTTTATGGGGTATACTGCCAATAAAACACAATTAATGATTGGTTTAGGAATGTCGGCGATATCAGATTCTTGGTACGGATTCGCGCAGAATGTAAAAACAGTAAAAGAATATCAAAAAATAGTAAAAGAAGGACAAATTCCTGTATTTAGAGGACATATTTTATCCGAAGAAGATTTAATTATCCGAAAGCATATTTTAAATATTATGTGTCATTTTTCCACTTCGTGGGATGTTGAGCATTTACAGGTTAAGAATATTGAAATCCTTTTAGAAAAATTACAAGAAATGCAATTAGATGGTTTGGTTTCTATAAAAGGAAATAGTTTGAAGATTCCCGAAAAAGCAAGACCTTATGTACGTAATATATGTATGGCATTCGATAAAAGATTACAAAAAAATAAACCAGAAACAAAGCTGTTTTCAATGACTATTTAAATAAAAACTCGAAGAATTTCTTCGAGTTTTTTTATGTGAAAAATAAGGAAACATGACAAATATCATATTTTAAGAAAAGCTTCACAAGTATCTTTGAGGTATAATTATCAGGCAAGATATGAGCGTTATTTACTTACTACTTACACTAAGTATTTTAGTGGCA
>CAXHZZ010000078.1:0-9124 GCA_964021635.1 uncultured Tenacibaculum sp. | reverse complement strand
AGCTAGCTTCATTTGTTACTTCGTTATCGTCTACTCCTAATTTATCTACGATAATCGCTTTTACTCTTGATGCTATGTCTGACATAATTTGTTTGTTTTAAAATTTAAAATCGAGGCAAAAATACAAATCTTAACTATTAATTCTAACTTTTGCTCAAAAATGTGAGGTCTAATATAAAAAAAAAAATGAATATTTCACTGCAAACACCATCGTTGTTAATAATTATCCTTTTTTTTGTAGTAACAAAACACTACTATTTTTCATGAAACGTATCGTAATTTTTGCTTCTGGTTCTGGTTCTAATGCCGAAAACATCATTAAATACTTTCAAAATTCTAATATTGCTACTGTTACTCACGTATTGTGTAACAATGAACAAGCCATGGTTTTTGAAAGGTGTGAACGCCTAAATGTAGATGTCTCTTTATTTGATAAAGAAAATTTTACAAAAGAAGATACCGTTTTAAACTTCTTACATGTTGAGGCCGATATTATTATACTTGCTGGTTTTTTATGGCGAATACCTACTAAAATCGTCGCTGCTTTTCCAAATAAAATTATAAATATTCATCCTGCATTATTACCAAAATATGGAGGGAAAGGCATGTATGGCATGAATGTTCATAAAGCAGTAAAAGAAAACAAGGACACAGAAACTGGTATTACAATTCATTATGTAAACGAGAATTATGATGAAGGAGCTATTATTTTTCAAGCAAAAACTGAACTTGCAAATACCGATACTACTGCTGATATTGCAAGTAAAATTCATTTATTAGAACAAGAACATTTCCCTAAGGTTATAGAAAAAATAATTTTAAAAAATGTCTAAAAAGAAAAAATATTACGTTGTTTGGAACGGTAAAAAAACAGGTGTTTTTACTTCGTGGGACACTTGTAAAAAACAAATTACTGGATTTGAAGGTGCTCAATACAAATCTTTTATAGATAAAAAAGAAGCTGAAACTGCCTTTACAAAAAGCTATAATGACTACAAAGGTAAAGATACTAAAAAAGTTATTTTATCTGCAAATGAAAAAGCTAAATATGGCACACCTAATTTAGAAAGTATTTCTGTAGATGCTGCTTGTGCTGGAAATCCTGGTATAATGGAATATCGAGGGGTTTTAACAAAAAGTAAAAAAGAAATATTTAAAATGGGACCTTATAAAAAGGGAACCAATAATATTGGTGAATTTTTAGCTTTAGTACACGGAATTGCACTATTAAAAAGTAAAAAAATGGATAATTATCCTATTTATTCAGATTCTAGAATAGCAATGGGTTGGATAAAAAAGAAACAATGTAGAACTAACGTAACTTTTGACGCTAGTAATAAAGAAATTTTAGACTTGATAAAACGTGCCGAAAAATGGCTTAAAGAAAACACCTTTACAAACCCAATATTAAAATGGGAAACGAAGGCCTGGGGAGAAATTCCTGCTGATTTTGGTAGAAAATAAAATAACCGAGTAAAAAACTCGGTTATTTATATAAATCAATAAACTAATTAAATATTATTTAACAGCCATTTTTGTTTCTTCTCTCCAGGTTTGAACACTCGCAATAACATTATTTGAGTAATCAATTTCTTTTAAACCATCTTCTTTCCACATAAACCACTTCCCTACTTTTTTACCAGCATTGTAGTGTGCAATTGTTTTTTTATTTCCATTGGCATCAAAAGATGTCCAAGTTCCAGATAACTTTTGATCCTTAAAAAAACCTTCCTCTTTTACTTTACCATCTTTATAAAAATAGGTTGCTTTTACTAAATCACCTGACTTTTCAAATTTCGGTTCTATATCTTGAGCTTGTAATAATGATACTGATAAAATACAAGCTGCTATTATTAATTTTTTCATATCTAAACTTTTATAATTAACACTTATAATCCAAATATATAAAAATATTTACATATTACAAACATTTAGGTAACATTAATTTAACATTGAGTTTTTGTTATATTAAAATACTGATTGAAGATAATAATTTTTAACTTTGATATTTTATGATTATATCTTATAATTTACTTACTTCATGAACATTTCTCAATATATTTTAATAGGGTTGGTTGCTTTCATTCATATATACATTATGATTTTAGAAATGGTTTTATGGACAAAACCCAAAGGAATAAAAACGTTTGGTTTAAAAAATAAAGAATTTGCTGAAGAAACAAAAGTACTCGCAGCAAACCAGGGTTTGTATAATGGTTTTTTAGCTGCTGGTTTAATTTGGGCTATATGCTCACAAAAAACAGATGTCGCTATTTTCTTTTTAACTTGTGTTTTTATAGCAGGTCTTTATGGTTCTTATTCTACAAAAAAACCTAGAATTTTTATTATTCAATCTGTACCTGCTTTAGTTGGTATTCTCTTATTGATACTGTAAATTGCAGTCACATAAAAGAAATAGTACTCGTTACTAACTTTATTTATTAATTTTTAAATTATATACATGAAAGAATATTTAGATGAACTTCAAGTTTTATTAATAGAATACACTCCAAAACTTATAACGGCTATTGCTATTTTGGTTGTTGGTTTGTTTATGATTAAAATGATGGTTAAGCTCTCTAAAAAAGTAATGACCAAACAAAATGTAGATCTAACGCTTCAGAAATTTCTTGGAGATTTAGTTAGTTGGTCGCTTAAAGCTTTATTGTTTGTTACCGTTATATCTCAATTAGGAATTGCAACTACATCATTTGCTGCTATTTTAGGAGCCGCTGGTTTAGCCGTTGGTTTAGCATTACAAGGATCACTTGCTAATTTTGCTGGCGGTGCTTTAATTATGATGTTTAAGCCATTTAAAATTGGTGATTTGATAGAAGCTCAGGGAATAACAGGTGTCGTAAAAGAAATACAAATTTTTAAAACTCACGTAAATACTCCTGGTAATAAATTAGCTATCATTCCTAACGGATCATTATCTAACGGAAACATTATTAATTATACTGCGGAAGGAAACTTAAGAGTAGATTTAACTTTTGGTGTTTCTTATGATGCTGATATTAAAAAGACTAAAGAAGTTTTCTTGAAAGTTTTAACCGCTAACCCAAAAGTATTAAAAGATCCTGCACCGACAGCAAAAGTATCTGAGCTGGCAGATAGCTCTGTAAATTTTGCGGTTAGGCCTTGGGTAAAAACTGAAGATTATTGGGACGTTCATTTTGAAACTATCGAAAGTGTAAAACTTGCCTTAGACGAAGCTGGAATAGATATTCCTTATCCACATACTGTTGAAATTCAAAAGCAAGGTTAAACTTTCTTTTTTTCAGGAATAGCAATAAAATCTTTTAAGTAAAAAGGTTCAAAATAAGCGACATCTTCGATGTCGTTTTTTTTGTACTTATTATAACTCAATATAGCCATTTCTTTTGTTGATGGAAATTTATCTTCAATAAATACAGCATTATCATGAATAATTACACCCTTGCATTTAGCTGCTCCATCACCTAAAAAATAAACTTTTCCTTTCGATAATTCTTCTTTAAAAGAATCTTCATTAATTATTTCTGCTTTAATTTCTCTTAGCTGTTCGTAAGCCGAATTATAAACGGCAGCATATACTTCCATTCGTCGGGCATCTAACATTGGCACTATCACCCCTTCTTTAATAGAAATATTATGTGCAAGTGATTTTAAAGTTTCTATAGATATTAATGGCTTACCAATAGCAAAACACATTCCTTTTGCCGCTGAAACACCTATGCGAAGCCCTGTATAAGACCCAGGACCTTTACTAACCGCTACCGCATCAAGATTACTTGTTGTTACTTTAGCTTCTTTTAAAATATCTTGAATAAATGGATGTAATTTTTCAGCATGAGAATAATTACCATCATTTAATTCTCTAATAACTAAAACTTCGCCGTTTTTAGCTAAACTAACCGAACAGTTTTTAGTTGCAGTTTCTATGTTAAGTATCAATGCCAAATTGTAAAATTTTAAGCAAAGATAGTCTTAAAAAACAAAAAACTCATCAGTAATAAACTGATGAGTTTAATTATAATATAGATTGTATTTAATCTAATAAAATGTCTTCACCGTAGTAAAACTTTAATACTTTGGTTGTAAATACATAGTTATATTTTGCTCTAATCATAGTACCTTCCGCATTTACTAAACGGTTACGAACCTGATCATAATCAAATTGTGTCATAGATCCGTAATCATAACTTACCTGAGCATTTTTAAAAGCTTCTTTTTGCGCCTTTAGAGAAAGTTCTGCTGCCTCGAAAGACTTTGCAGCTGCTTTTGCATCTTGAAAAGATTGTTCTATTGTTTGCTGTAGTTGTAATTTTTGACTTTCTAATCTTGTTTCAGTAATTAACTTATTAATCTTTGATCGCTGTACACTAGCATCTGTTTTAAACCCATTAAAAATAGGAATATTAAGATTAAAACCTACTCCATAACCTAAGTTATTATCTAATTGAGTTAAGAAATCTGTATTAGAAAAACCAGTTGGTAAATCTAAATTATATCCATAATTTGTTCCTACAGTACCAGAAGCCGTTACAGATGGCATATATGCCGATCTTGCGATTGCAATTGAAAGATCTGCATTTTTAATATTTAACTTTGCCCTAGCAATTTCTGGCCTGTTCGTTAAAGCCTTATTGTAAACCTCTTCTGAAGTACTATATAGCATTGCTGCCGATGGCGAATCTATTTCTATTTTTGCTACATCAAAATTATTAAAAGGCACTTGTAACAACTGAGATATATTAAGTAACGCCAAGTTTAAAGCATTTTCTTGAGTAATTACGTTTTGCGCATCATTAGCTGCAGTAGATTGTACGTTTAGTAAATCACTTTTAGGCACTGCCCCTGCATCAAATTGTGCTTTTGCTCTCTCTATTTGTTTTTGACTAATAGCTGATTGTGTTCTTGCTACAAGTAAATTTTCTTTAGCAAATAAAGCATTTAAGTATGAGTTAACAACTCGTAAAGCAATATCATTTTCTATTACTTGTAAATCTAACTTACTTCCTTCTACACCTAATTGTGCTTGTTTATAAGTATTTAAAACTCTATAACCATTAAAAACAGTAATACCTGAAGATAAACCAAAAGAACCTCCAAAATTACTTGTAGAAACCCTGTTATTTGTAACAGGATCAAAACCAGAACCAAATCTTAAATTACCTCCAGAAGAAGCATTTAATGATGGTAACTTATTTCCTTTGGCGTTTTTAACATCTGTTTCTGCAATATTAATACTAAGCTGATTTTGCTTGATGGTAATATTGTTTTCTAAAGCGTGCGCAACACACTCTTTAAGTGTCCATTGTTTTTGAGAAAAACCAGCTAAAGTTGTAAATAAAGCTGCTACTAATACAAATTTTGTTTTCAAGACGAATATTTTTTTGTTCATTATAGTTAGTCAATTTATGTTCCAAAAAAGAAACAAAGCATAATCACCTGTTTAAGAGATTATTAAGTAAATTGAAGTCTTTTTTAACTGTTTGATTATGAACATTAAAAGCTACATAAGCGAACAATTACTTTTTAGATTTTTTTATATGACGACTAAAAATAGTATTTGTTACAAAAACTCTTAATTAAAAGATTTATTTTTTGATTTTTTGTTATACCGATAAATAAAGTACGCTAAAACACCCACAAGAATATAAGGAAAAATCATTAAATAAGTAATTCCGTTATTAACTCCTTCAGCAATATTTTCACTTCCTCCTTCAACTACCGCCTTACACATAGCGCACTGGGCTGATGTGTTTGCTGATACAATCAATAAAATAAACAATAGCATCTTTTTATACATAGTAAGGAGATATCATTAAAAAAACAATTACACCAGTTACAGCAACATACAACCATAAAGGAAAAGTAATTTTTGCTATTTTTTTATGCTCAGGGAAATTACCTAAGCGTGCTCTCATAAATGTTATCAATACAAACGGAATTACTACAATAGATAGTATAATATGAGTGATTAAAATAAAAAAGTAAATATATTTTATAATTCCTTCTCCACCGAAGCTAGTTGAGTCTGAAGTCATATGATAAGCAACGTACATCACCAAAAATAATGCAGAGCAAATAATTGCTGTAGTATTTAGTTGTTCATGTAATTTTTTATTTCCTTTTTTTATAGCAATAACTGATGCTATTAATAACACTGCCGTTAACCCGTTTATACTTGCATAAATTGGGGGCAAGAAAGATAATGGTTCTACATTTGGTATTTTAACCCCAAATAAAGCTGCAACTGCTAACGGAATTACAATTGAAACTATAGTTATAAATTTTTTATATTTTTTTTCTTCAGTATTCATTTTATTCCTTTAATAATAATTTAATATCTTGTTTCAATTCTGTAATTTGATTTCCAAAGCCGTGTTCATCTAATGCGCGATAATACATAATCGGATTTCCATGTTCGTCGTAACGAGAACGGATATATCCGTTTTTATCAACCAACGCAAATAAACCAGAATGCTCAAAACCACCATGAGAAACTTTTCCTTTACCCGCAAACAATTTAAAACCTTCGTTAGACAAACTGTATACTGTTTCTTCTGATTTACCCGTTAGTAAATGCCAGTTTTTATGGTTAATTCCATTTTTTTGGGCGTACATTTTTAATTGATTTGGTGTATCAATATCTGGCGTAATAGAGAAAGAGGCGATACCAAAATTAGGGTTACCCATAAATTCATTTTGGACGGTAACCATTTCGGCATTCATTAAAGGGCAAATTGTAGGGCAAGTAGCAAAGAAAAACTCTACAACAAAAACCTTATCATCAAAGTTTTTATTGGTAATTGTTTTACCATCTTGATTTATAAATTCAAAAGCAGGAACTTTATTGAATTTATGTAAATCGGCAGTTTGAAAATGTTTTATAATCTTTGGTACGGCATAAATACCAAACAATAAAATGATAAAAGAAATACCTACGTATGAATATTTATTTTTTTTCATTTGAAATACTATTTTTTCTTCGGTCGTCACTACTATTATTCTTCTTTAATGCTAATTTGTATTCTACCAAAACAACGCTGATGTCGTCAATCATATCGTTTTTAAGTTCTGCTACAGATTTCATCGAATATCCAAATAAATTTTCATCTTCTAAACTATTAATTGTAGATTTACCTCTTCTTAAATTAAGTTCTTTATCAATAATATAAGCCTTTGATGAACGAAAATTTTGATCTAAAGGTGTTTGGGTTTTAAAACTTTCATGCAAAGCTTGCATTTCTTCGGCAGATGCAAAAACAAAATCCCAGCGAGTTATATCGGCATTAACACTTAACATTTTTTTTAAGTCTTCTACAGCTTCTTTTTGACTTTCATCAACTAAAGAAATCATTTGAAAACTTACATAGTTAGAGAAGTTTTTATAAATTTTTTCTTTTAAGTTATAAACCTCACCTTTTATTAAATCTATATCATTACCTAAAAAAGTAACTACTGTAACTCTTTTTTCAAAAGAAACACTTTTATCTATTAAAGAAACATCTATAACATTTTTAGATACTATTGGTAATTTACCGAAATTATGTGTACCTAATTGCAGTAATACATAAAATAATAATGGCACTATAAATAGCGCAAATAAGACAATAAATTTTTTAGCTTTACCCATTTCAGTTCTAATTAAAGTCAAAAAAAGGTGGTTAAAACCACCTTTTTTAAAAATTTTATTTGATTACCATTTTACTAATGGTGCTAATGTTTCATGTAAATAATCTCCTTCTATTAAAACTATAAATAATAAATAAGAAACTAAGAATACAAGTATCCAAACGATTGCTCTTCTAAACCATTTTTTTTCACCTTCTAAGTGCATAAATGCCCAAGCAATATAATATGCTTTTACTAGCGTTAGTATGATAAAAAACCAGTTTAACCAACTCGTTCCCCATCCGTGTAAATGCATTGCGTCTGGTTTAACAATACCAAACCCTACTTCAACAGTAGTTATAATTGTTAAGATTGCTAAAACAATCCAAATTCTTTTTTTATTTGATTCGTGTGCGTGACCCATTTTTAATATCGCTTTTAAATTATACTAAGTAGAAGAAGGTAAATACAAATACCCAAACTAAATCTACAAAGTGCCAATATAAACCTACTTTTTCTACCATTTCATAATGCCCTCTACGCTCATAAGTACCTAGTACTACGTTAAAGAAAATAATGATATTAATGATGATTCCTGATAATACGTGAAAACCATGAAAACCTGTAATAAAGAAAAAGAAATCTGCAAATATTGGGTTACCATATTCATTTACCTCTAAGTTTGCTCCTTCAACAACTTGATTTGCTAAAGCTAATTTAGCTAAGCTTTCTGCTCTTGATAATATTACCTTTTGCTTCGTTTCAGGGTTTAATTGCTCAGTTCTAATTAACAAAGATGGATCTGCTTTAAAAGCTTCTTGAACTTGCGCTACTGAATATTGAGAAATTGTTTCTTCTTTTTCAAACCATAATCCGTTTTTTCGAGTATGCTCTACTCTATCATCAGTTCTTTCATTATGAACAAAATCTGCTAAAGCGATTTGATGGTACTTAGGTTTACCTTCATCATCAACACCATCTTGCTTTGCAAACTGTAAAATATGGTTGTTAGAAGTTTTAACCGCACCATAAGAACCGTTAATAAAGTTTTTCCATTCCCATGCCTGAGATCCTACGAAAATAATTCCGAAAATAATGGTTGCAAACATATACCAAGCTACTTTCTTCTTTTTCATTTGATGACCAGCATCAACAGCTAATACCATTGTTACCGATGATATAATTAAAATAAATGTCATTAGCGCAACATAATACATCGGTGCATGAACACCGTGTAACCCCGGAAAGTGGGTAAACACCTCATCGGCAATTGGCCATGAATCAATAAATTTAAAACGTGTTAAACCATACGCTGCTAAAAAACCTGAAAATGTTAATGCATCAGAAACGATGAAAAACCACATCATCATTTTACCATAACTAGCGCCAAATGGTTTTTCACCACCTCCGCTCCAAGTTTCTTTGTTATCAGAATTTACAGCATTATTTGCTTCCATAAATCTCTTTTTGTTAATTTTTGTTAAAACAGTGCGCCAAAATTACGCATTTTTCATCATCTTAT
>CAXHZZ010000077.1:0-9576 GCA_964021635.1 uncultured Tenacibaculum sp. | reverse complement strand
GAAACAACGAAACGTAAGTTAGCCTTCGTTAATTTTTCTAAGGCTCTTTGGTCACCAGCTTTAATTCTTTGTGCCAATTCAACCTCTTCATCAGCAGTAATTAAATCTACCTTTCCTATTTCTTGTAAATATTTATCTAATGATGCGGTTTCTCTATTAGTAACCTGCTTGGTAATCTTTAGTTGTCTCATTTAATTAAGTACTATTTTTAATTCATCAATACGTCTACATTAGGTTATACGTTGGATGTTTCAATAATGTTACAAAAAAAATAAAAGTTTTTATTTATTCCGGTAAAGAGTTAAATTTTTGTTAAATTTGATTCTTTAAAAAGAAATATTAGTGACTCTTTTCTTTTAAAAGTGTCTAAACTAACTGCAAGACTAACTATAAATCTACAAGTAAACTCAACTATTGAAACCCCTTGATGATACAAACCTAAGCGATGAAGAGTTGGTTAGTAAAATAGTAGAAAAAAATGATACTCATTTATTTGCTATTTTATATGACCGCTATGCTGCTGTTGTATATAACAAATGTTATGGTTTCTCTAAAAGTAAAGAAGAAGCACAAGATTTAACACACGATGTATTTATTCGATTATTTGTAAAATTAAGAACTTTTAAAGGGAGATCTAAATTTTCTACTTGGTTGTATTCTTTTACCTATAATTTTTGTGTAAATTATGTACAAAGAAATAAAGAAAAGAAAAAAGAAAAAGTAACAATTGTAACAGATAATATAAAAGAAAACAGTAATGAAGATGAAATTGAAGATGCAGCACTTTTTGAGTTAAAAGCAGATAAATTAGCAAAAGCACTAGAAAAAATAGCTGTTTCTGAAAAAACTATTTTGTTAATGAAGTATCAAGATGATATGAGTATTAAAGAAATTTCAGAAGCATTAGAATTAGGAAGTAGCGCAGTTAAAATGCGTTTAAAAAGGGCAAAAGAAAAAGTAGTAAAAGCGTATAATGCACTGTAATAATTATGGAAAATCCATTTAAGAAAATATTACATAACGAAGAGTTGCCAGAGGTACTAAAAGGAAAAGTACTAAATGATGTGGCAATGATTAAGCTATCAATAGATATGGCAGATTTATTTGTGGTTAAATACCCAAATACAATTGCTGATTTGTTAGGGGGCGGCGCGTCTAAAAAAGAATCTAAAGAGCCAACAGAGTAACCAAATATAAAATAACACAATACTATAATTATGAATGCATTACAAATTGATATTATAAAGCCATTTAAAAATATTTTTCAGAATATTATAGATTCACTCCCTACAGTACTCGGCTTTATTGGCTTTGTAGTATTGGCATGGTTAATTATTAAACTCTTTTTATTTGTTGTAAGGAAAGCATTAACAAAAACAAAAATTGATGAATGGTCTAAAAAACTAAGCGAAACCCAAATATTTTGTAACTCAACTATAAATATTGTATTAACGAATGCAATATTAGCGGTGTTAAAATGGTTTTTAATTTTAACATTTGTTATGGCCGGATCTAATATTTTTGGTTTAACTGTTGTTTCAGAGGGTATTACCAGTTTTTTTGCATATTTACCAAAGTTGTTAACCGCCTTAGGTATTTTCGTTGCTGGTGCATACTTAGGGACTATGGTTAAAAAAGCTATACAAACAATGTTTAAATCGTTGGAAATATCAGGAGGGAATCTTGTAGGTAATATTGCTTTTTACCTAATAGTCGTATTCTTGTCAATAACAGC
Source organism: uncultured Tenacibaculum sp. (assembly GCA_964021635.1). Taxonomy (GTDB): domain Bacteria; phylum Bacteroidota; class Bacteroidia; order Flavobacteriales; family Flavobacteriaceae; genus Polaribacter. Next base: position 7,841 of record CAXHZZ010000077.1, on the reverse strand, counting down.
ATTAGATCAAGCAGGAGTTGATACATCAGTAATTAAAAGTAACTTAACTCTTTTAATAGGTTCTGTTCTTTTAGCATTTACTTTAGCCTTTGGTTTGGGAGCTAAAGAAGTTGTTGCAAGATTACTATATGGTTATTACTCTAGAAAGAATGTGAGTATCGGAAAAAAAATTATTATCGGTGATGTTGAAGGTGTTGTAACGGCTATAGATAACATTTGTTTAACCATTACAACTGGTGATGGAAAGGTGGTTTTACCTATTAAGGATGTGGTTGACAGTAAAATAGTTGTTAAAAATTTATAATTTTATAGTTTTTATTTTATATTTGTTGATATTAAAATAATTAGATTAAAAGAAATGATAGATTTCGGGGGACTTCTATCTTATAGGTAAAGATTTATCTTAACCGTTATGACCATCGAAAGATGGTCATTTTTTTTTGCAAAAAAAAAGTGACTTAAATTAATAATAGGTGTCCTAACTATTAGGTGGTAGATTCGGGGGGATCTATCACCTAGTAGTTAAATTAAATGACTTTCTGTAAGGGAAGTCATTTTTCGTTTACGTGAAATAAAATACATAAAAAAAGCCACTGTTAACAGTGGCTTTTTTTACTCGAAAGATAAGTGTAGAAACACTCCTCTTGTGCCCAAGAAGTCAATAGGGTCTGTCCATTGACTTGGACTTGTATTGTCGTAAATAGTTTCATTATTAACAGCAAATATTCCTCTAATAGAAGGAGAAAATTTGAAATAGCTTAAATATATATCTATTCCAATACCCACTTCGTACATTATATTACTAGAAGTGGTTCTGAATTCACCACCAAAGTTATCATCGCTATTACTTTCATTACTAGAAAAATTATAATCGTATGATATACCACCTAATACATAAGGCCTAATGTTATTAAGTCTGTTAGTACTAAACTTTAATATAAAAGGCAGGTGTAAGTATGTAGCACCTACTTCTCTTTCTTTTTGATTATCATTACCATCAATATGTTTAAAACGTAACGTTTTGGTGTTAGACATTAAGCCTGGTTCAAATCGTAAGTTAATATTGTTATGAAGTCGCAAGTCAGCAATTAAACCAACGTTAAACCCTATAGATGAACTTACTTCTATTTCAGCATTATTAAATGCGCTAGGTTTGTAAGCAACTTTATATCCATTATTATTTAAACCAAGGTAAAATCCATAATGAAATATAGGTTTATCAAAACTAGGTAGGTTTAATATCTTTTCACTTTGTGCCTGAAAGTTAATTGTGATAAATCCGAAGAATCCGAAGAATAAAAGTTTTTTTAACATATTATTTTAAAGCGGTATAAATTGATGCAACTCCAAAAGTTACAGGTAAATTCTTTGCATTGTTAAACCCATTTTTTTGTAAAATATTGTTAAAGGCTTCACCAAAAGGAAAAGAATTTGCACTTTCTGATAAATAAGAGTAAGCAACTTTATCTTTTGAAAATATTTTTCCAATAACAGGTAGGATAAAATTAGTGTAAAACTTATACCCTTGTTTAAAAGGAAACTTTGTTGGGTTAGAAGTTTCTAGAACAACAAATTTACCTCCGGGTTTTAAAATACGATATATCTCAGTTAAACCTTTATCTAGGTTTTCGAAATTACGAACTCCAAAAGAAACAGTAATAGCATCGAAAGTATTATCGTTAAAAGGCATATTTTCACTATCGCCAACAATCATTTCAATCTTATCACTTAAATTTGCTTTTGCTATTTTTTGTTTTCCAACTTCTAGCATTCCTGCCGATATATCTAAACCTACAATTCTTTGCGGGTTTAATTTTGCCATCATCAAAGCCAAATCACCAGTTCCAGTAGCAATATCTAATATTTGTTGCGGATTGTTTTCGCCAACTAATTTTACTACTTTTTTACGCCAACTTACATCAATTCCTAAAGAGATAACGCGGTTTAAGCCGTCGTAATCTTCAGAAATATTATCGAACATTTTTGCTACTTGTTCTTTTTTTCCTAATTCAGAATCTTTGTATGGTTTGATGGTTTTTGACATGTGATTTTAAGATTATCCGTTAATAGCAACTACTTCGTTAATTTGATTTGGTAGCATATCTTTAAGCATGGTTTCGATACCATTTTTTAAAGTAACAGTTGAAGACGGGCATCCACTGCATGCTCCTTGAAGAATTACACTTACTCTTTTTGTTTCTTTATCGTAGGATTGAAACGCAATGTTTCCTCCGTCTGAAGCTACAGCAGGTTTTATGTATTCATCTAAAATATCAACTATTTTAGCTTCTGTTTCTGTTAAGTCTTCCTTCGGAATTTCAACATTTTGCGTTGTTTGTTGTTTGGGAAGTTCTTGTATAATTGTTTTTCCGTCTTGAATATAAGTTCTGATGAATGAACGAATTTCTTGATGAACTTCATTCCACTCTATCATATCATATTTGGTAATAGATACGTAGTTTTCTGAAATAAAAATTTCTTTAACAAAAGAAAAACCAAACAACTCTCTAGCTAAAGGTGATGATTTACTAGCTTCTTCAATATTTTTAAATTCAACATCTGTTTGCGTAAGTGCTTTGTTTGAGCCAAATTTCATTACTGCCGGGTTTGGCGTAACTTCTGCATACACTTCAACAGCATCTTTTTTTGTTGTTTCTTCTTGTACAAGTGTATTACCTTCTTGTAAATAGTTTTCTATTTGCTCGCGAACTTCTTCTTCAACATCTTCCCACTGCACAATATCAAAACGTTGAATAGCAATAAAATTAGCAGTAACTAATATTTTTTTTACAAAAGGAAGATAAAAAAGTTGTTGTGCTAAAGGTGAGTTTTTAGCTTCGTCTATATTATTAAACTCGTAACTACCACCGTTTACTAAAATTGTGTTACTCACAAATTTAAGGATGGTTTCGTTATTAGTTTCTTGTAATGTTATTTTTAGTGTACTCATAAGTTGTAAAATGAAGTGCAAAATTACGTTAAAAAAGTGAGATATGTGTATATAAAAACATCCTGCGCAAGCAGGATGTTTTTATATGTTTTGTAGTAATGCTATAAGCTAAAAGTAATGGTTCCTGAAATTCTGCTAGTATTATTATCTATGTTTAAATCTCCTGGGTTATAAATTGTATAAAATTGTCTGTTTTCGTAATTACTGTAAGATAAATCAAACTTCATGTTTCCGAAGTTGTAACCCAAACCAGCTGAATATCCTTTGATATTATCTTTATTTGTATTGCCTCCTAAAAGTAAATTAGGGTCTTTTTCATAATGATATCCACCTCTAATACTCATTTTATCAAAACGCCATTCTGTACCAATATTTAATGCATGTGTATTTCGATAATTATTTGTAAAGTTTGTGTTTTCTTGATTAAAATTACCATCATTAAATTTAATGTTTTTATAATCTTTATAGGTATAATCAACACTAATTAAACCTTGTTTACCAAAAATATAAGCACCACTGGCAGTTAATCTTCCTGGAGATTTAAATTTGTAAGCATAGGATTCTGGACCAATAACATCAAAATTAGCATCAATATCTAAATTTTCAATTTCATTCATTATCAATTCATCATAATAATCTTCAATAACTTCTTGATACCAAGTTGGGGTTTCATAAGCTAAACCGACTCTTATATTTTGCGTTGCCTTATAAATAAAACCTAAGCCAAGAGAAAATCCGCTTCCTTGTATATATGTTTCTGTATAACTTTCTACGTCTAAAATGTTTCCGTCAACATCGTCATTAACTTCATTAAAATAAGCTTCTCTGTAAAATTCTAAATCATGAAAGTTTAAAGAGGCTCCTACAAATAATTTGTTTTGGTGTACAGCAGAGAATCCGATATTAAACACACTTGCTTCACCTTCTGTTTTGCTAGAGTTGTATTGGTTTATGCTTGCATCGAACTGTGTTTTTACAGGTTTCGTATCAGCAACATGTTCATTGTAGAATAAACGATTGCTGTTGCCTTCAGCTGAATAAAAAGCATTAAAGTCTTTTTTAATTCTGTAATTAAAACTTAATGCAAAACGATTCCAATCTGTATTGTAAGCGGTGTCAAAAGTTAAAATACCACCAGCTTGACTAATGTCAAAATAATTATCTTGTGAGTTTGTAGTATTACCGTAATACATAGATGAATACTCGGTGTTTCTGTTGCCTAATGTTACTGAGAATACACTTTTTTGTGCAACGGAAGCTCCTGCTGGATTAATACTAAAAGCCGAAACATCTCCTCCTAATGCACCAAATGCACCACTCATACTTTCAAAACGAGCTGTTCCGTAATTATCATCTTTTGAAAAAAGAATACCTAAATCATTATAGTCTAATGATTGAGAAAAGGCACTATAAGTACTAGCGATTAGTATCGCAAAAATTAAAATTCTTTTCATTTTTTTGTTAATTAGTTTAAAACTTATTTAGAAGAGTAGTTTAAAAATTACCTTCTACCTCCTCTAGAGCTCCTGCTACCTGAAGAACTTCTTGAACTACCTCTAGATGAAGAAATACGAGAGCTTCTAGATGGAGCAGAATAACTTCTTGAACTTTTGCTTCGCGAAGAATAGTTATTATTGTTGTTAGATTTTTTGCTTTTTCTATAGCTAGAAGAGCTTCTCTTGTTTGATTTAGAAGACGATTTATTGTTTCTGTCAACACTACTACGATTACTTCTGTTTCCTCTAGTTCCTTTTACAAATCTATTTCCGTTAGGATTATATCCTTTTGTATACCTGCTGTTAGTATTTCTTCTTGAGGTGTTTCCGCTTCGTGTGCTTCGTCTTGATTTTGTTCCTCTTGTAGTGCGTGTATCGTTAGTGTTACCTCTTCTGTATGTCTTAGCAGATCTTCTAGAGGTAGCGTATTTTCGATTGTTGTTTGTGTAGCTTCTTCTGTATCCATTTGTTGCTCTTCTTGAGTTTGAAGCTGTTCTATATCCCCTGTAATAATTTGCTCCTCTATATGGTCTGTAGTAGTGGTAGTTTCTATAATAACGATTATTAAAGAAATTATTTCTGTAGTATGGGTGATAGAACCCACCAAAACCAATGTAAACCCCTTGGTTATTAAATCTTCTAAGATTATAAGGTCCCCAATAATTGTTGTAACCCCAGCCAAAACCATAAGGTCTTGGTCCCCACCAAGGATTATTAAAGTTATTAAACCCATAAAAATTATCCCACTCATTATAATAACCCCATCTAGGTGATGTGTTTATGTTTATTACAACATCACTATTATTGTCATTATAGCCCCATGGTTCATTGTTGTTATAGTTGATGTTATTTTCATCTTCGTATATAATATCTTCGTCTTCATATTCGCCATCATCAGAAGTATAGTTTTCTATATCTGTAAAAATATCTGTACCGCTTAAAATACTTAGTCTCTCTACTTCTTTCGTAAAATAGTTTTCTTCGTATTCTTGATATTCATTTTCATCAGCAATAACAACTCTTCGTTGCGGTTGTTCTTGTTGATCATCAGCGTAAATACCATCATCACTACCTGCAACCGTTTGCATTGTTCCGCAAGAAACAAGTGTTACGACCATAAATAATGATAGAATATAAATAGGTAGCTTGGTTTTGGTGTAATGTAACTTCATGGCTCATTTTTTTAGGTTATCAAAAAATAATTCTAAAATTGGTATGCAAAATATTATTTCTTTGTTGGGCTTGTACCCTTTTTAATGTAGTTTTGCACAGACAATTTACGCATAAAAAATAACAATATTTATGCCAAACTTTTAATTATGGGCAAACATTTAACTAAAAGAGAAGAAGATTACTCTAAATGGTATAACGAATTAGTGGTGAAAGCTGATTTAGCTGAGAACTCGGCAGTAAGAGGATGTATGGTTATAAAACCTTACGGATTTGCTATTTGGGAAAAAATGCAAGCAGAATTAGACAGGATGTTTAAGGAGACTGGGCACGAAAATGCTTATTTTCCGTTATTTGTGCCTAAAAGTTTATTTGAAGCTGAAGAGAAAAACGCAGAGGGATTTGCAAAAGAGTGTGCCGTGGTAACTCATTATCGCTTACAAGGAGATCCTGATAAGCCAGGGAAGTTAAGAGTAGATCCTGAAGCTAAGTTAGAGGAAGAGTTAGTAGTTCGCCCTACTTCTGAGGCTATTATATGGAATACCTATAAGGGGTGGATACAATCATACCGTGATTTACCTTTGTTAATAAATCAATGGGCAAACGTAGTTCGTTGGGAAATGCGTACACGTTTATTTTTGCGAACAGCTGAATTTTTATGGCAAGAAGGGCATACAGCACATGCTACAAAAGCAGAAGCTGTTTCTGAAGCTAAACAAATGCAAGAGGTATATGCAACATTTGCAGAAGAATTTATGGCAATGCCCGTTGTAAAAGGAGCTAAGTCTGAAAGTGAACGTTTTGCAGGTGCCGATGATACTTTAACAATTGAAGCGTTGATGCAAGACGGGAAAGCTTTACAAGCTGGAACATCTCATTTTTTAGGTCAGAATTTTGCAAAAGCTTTTGATGTTAAATACACTTCTAAAGAAGGTAAGAAAGAACATGTTTGGGCAACTTCTTGGGGAGTTTCAACACGTTTAATTGGTGGGTTAATTATGACCCATTCTGATGATGCAGGATTAGTTTTACCTCCTAAATTAGCACCAATTCAAGTTGTTATTGTTCCAATATACAAAGGAGAAGAGCAATTAACTGCTATCTCAGAGAAAGTAGATGTGATTGTTAAAGATTTGCGAAAAAAAGGAGTTTCAGTTAAGTTTGATACTAGAGATACTTATAGGCCAGGAGCTAAATTTGCTGAATACGAATTAAAAGGTGTGCCGGTTAGGATAGCAATGGGTAACCGTGATTTAGAAAATGGTACTGTTGAAGTTGCACGTCGTGATACTTTCGAGAAACAAACGGTTTCTATTGACGGGGTTGTAAGTTTTGTTACCGATTTACTAGAAAAAATTCAAGAGAATTTATTTAAAAAAGCTTTAGATTATAGAACTGCTCATACTACAGAGGTTACAACTTTTGATGAGTTTAAGGATGTTATTGAAAATAAAGGAGGTTTTGTTTCGGCTCACTGGGATGGAACGACTGAGACAGAAGATAAGATTCAAGAATTAACAAAAGCAACTATTAGGTGTATTCCTAACGATGCTAAAGAGGAGGTAGGTAAATGTGTATTTACAGGAAATCCATCCTTTAAAAAAGTTCTTTTTGCGAAAGCATATTAATAAAAAAAACCTGCAAGCGCAGGTTTTTTTTATTAATCGTTTTTGTTGTTAAAACTTAAAAAGCCAAATTTTGTTTAACATGAGCGTTAAACTTACTCTAAGAAGTTTTATATTTTTAATAAAACATATAGGTGCCTTAGGTACGCTATTTGAATCTGGGTAAGATTTTACATAATTATTGTTTATCTCCCAATTGGCTTTAAATGTCAAAATAGTACTGAAAACTATTCTGTTAAGTTTCGTTTTTAAATGTTATGTATTTTAGAGTAAAAGAAAAATAGTAAAAAAAAATAAAAAAGTTTTGTAGGAATAAAAACTGTTACTATATTTGCACCCGCAATCAGGAAAATTGATTGTTTTGGTCCGTTCGTCTAGGGGTTAGGACGCATGGTTTTCATCCATGTAACACGGGTTCGATTCCCGTACGGACTACAATTTTAATTAGTTTTTAAAGAGTTAAATTCTTTTTTATTTATTAATTAAAAAAAATAAAATTATTGCAGATATAAAAAAGTATTGTATATTTGCATCCGCAATCAGAATGATTGTTTTGGTCCGTTCGTCTAGGGGTTAGGACGCATGGTTTTCATCCATGTA
>CAXHZZ010000076.1:0-9822 GCA_964021635.1 uncultured Tenacibaculum sp. | reverse complement strand
TTATTTGGTTTTAACTTAGGTTTATGGTTTTCTGTAGGAATGTGTGTTTTAGCTGCAGGTTCTATCTTATACCAAACTTCTAACTTGGTTAACAAATTTTCTACCGACGATTATATACCGGCTGCATTAGGCTTATTTGCTTCTTTAATGTTGTTATTTTGGTATGTTTTACAGATTTTTATGTCGAGAGATTAAGAGACAATAAATTTAAAGCACTCTAAAATTAATTTAAAGCTATTTCCCGCTTTCCGCACTCGCTTTTTTTAAGAAAAATAAAAAAGAGCTCAAACAAATGCTTCAATCGGGGCTAGGCATTTTTACACGATTTTATATTTAGGTAAAATTATCGTCATGCTGAATTTAGTTCAGCATCGCATCAAAAGAAGAACTATGGCAAATCAGGTTGTGAACCTGAAATAAATTCAGGTTGACGGATTCGATTTATTATATTCTCTGTTATATTTTTTTTAGCTAAAATTTAAACAGACTCTAAATTAAAAAACCTCACAGGTTTTTAAATTCTGTGAGGTCTTTTTGTTTGATATAAAATGTTATTAGCTAAAAGAAAGTTTTAACTCAACATCATTTGTGCTCTTTTTAAAGAAGCTACCAAAACATCTATTTCTTCTTTGGTATTGTAAAAAGCAAATGACGCTCTTACCGTACCCGGAATACAATAAAAATTCATAATAGGTTGTGCGCAATGGTGACCTGTACGAACAGCCACACCCAATTTATCTAAAATACTACCAATATCATAAGGATGAATTCCTTCGATATTAAATGATATTACAGATGCTTTATTAGTGGTTCCGTATATTTTTAAATTTTCAATTTTCTCTAGCTCCGCTGTTCCGTATGCTAACAGTTCGCTTTCTTGTTTAGCTATGTTTTCAAAGCCAATAGCATTCATATAATCTATGGCTGCTCCGAAAGCAATTCCACCGCAAATATTAGGTGTTCCAGCTTCAAATTTATGAGGCAAACCTGCGTAGGTAGTTTTTTCGAAAGTTACGGTTTCAATCATCTCTCCTCCTCCTTGATACGGTGGCAATAAGTTTAACAACTCTTCTTTACCGTATAATAAACCAACACCAGTTGGACCACACATTTTATGAGCAGAAGCTACATAAAAATCAGCATCTAACTCCTGAACATCTGGTTTTATATGAGGTACCGCTTGTGCACCATCAATTAAAACATAAGCTCCGAATTTATGAGCTGCGCTAATAATTTCTTTTATCGGATTTATGGTTCCTAATGCGTTTGATACATGGTTACAAAAAACCAATTTCGTTTTTTCATTTAATAACTCGTGATACACATCCATTCGTAATGAACCGTCTCCATCCATCGGAATTACTTTTAAAACCGCACCTGTTTTTTCACAAAGCATTTGCCAAGGAACAATATTCGAGTGGTGTTCTAAAGCAGAAACAATAACTTCATCGCCTGTCTTTAAAATAGCTGCAAATCCTGAAGCAACAATATTAATACTGTGCGTTGTACCTGCTGTTAAAATAATCTCGTACGACTGTTTTGCATTAAAGTGCTTTTGAACTTTAAGTCGTGCTTCTTCATACTTATCAGTCGCTTCCTGACTTAAAGTATGTACGCCTCTATGAATATTCGCATTGTAGTTAGAGTAGTAATCAACAATAGCATCAATAACCACTTGTGGCGTTTGTGAAGTTGCGCCATTATCAAAATATACTAATTTTTTTCCATGTACTTCTCTATTAAGAATAGGAAAATCAGCTCTAATTTTATCTACATTAAACATATAAAAATCATTATTTTACACAAAGGTACTGCTTGCTTTTTCAAATACAAACATCAAACAATTAAATTCTTACATTTGCTAAAATTGTTTTGTATGAAGAACTTAAAAAGAATACTCTTACTGGTTGTTATAATATTGGTTATTGCTGTTTACTTTAACTATCCGAAGTTAAATATTCTTGCGGGTTATTCTGCAAAAAACACCGCTTCATCAGTTTTTTTAGCGGAACGTAGTTTAGCTTTTACTGATGAAAATGACAATAACTTTTCTCCTATTAACTTAACTTCTGATGCCATAAATAAAGAAGAGAAATCCGCTACCGGTTCTGCTTTTGGGCTCTTAAAAAGAAAAGCTGTTTACAGAAAAGGCATAGGCGCTGTTTTAATAAATGATACATATGATGCTACTAAAAAAACGTTAGTTCCTAAACGTAGTAAACCTGATAATTCTACACCGTTTCCGTATGGAAATGCTGATCAAAAAGATACGGTATTTTCAAATATTGATTATAACAAGCTTAACGAAACTATTGATACTATTTTTAATAATGTAAATCAAACTCGTTCTGTTTTAGTAATTTATAAAGATCAAATTATTGCTGAAAAATATAGCGATGGATTTAATAAAAACTCTAAACAACTTGGTTGGTCGATGACTAAAAGTATTGCAAGTACTATTGTTGGAATTATGCAATGTGAACGAAAATTATATATAAATTCTGATAATTTATTTGAGGAGTGGAAAAATGATGAACGAAAAAACATTACGCTTCATAATTTACTACAAATGAATTCTGGTTTAGAATGGTTGGAAGATTACAATACCATTTCTGATGTTACTAAAATGCTTTTTCTTGAAAAAGATATGACTAAAAGTCAAATAAACAAACCTCTTGCAGGTAAACCAAATGAAACATGGAATTACTCTTCTGGAACCACCAATTTAATTTCAGGATTAATTCGTAACCAATTTAATACACATCAAGAATATTTAGATTTTTGGTACAGCGCATTAATCGATAAAATCGGTATGAATTCTATGATTATAGAAACCGATATGAGCGGCAATTATGTTGGTTCTTCTTATGGTTGGGCAACGGCAAGAGATTGGGCTAAACTTGGACTTTTATACTTACATAACGGCGAGTGGAATGGTGAGCATCTTTTTGATAAAGATTGGGTAGATTACGCTACAACTCCAACTCCTGGTTCTGACGGATGGTATGGTGCACAAATTTGGTTAAATGCAGGTAACAGATATCCTGACGTTCCAAAAAACATGTATTCTTTTAATGGTTATAAAGGACAAAATGTTTTTATCTTGCCAAACGAAAATTTAGTAGTCGTTCGTACCGGTCTTACCAAGAATGCCGATATGAATACGCTATTAAAAGGAATTATTACTTCAATTAAAAACTAACGAATGAACCCATATTATTACGTACTTTCTGTAAACGGAATTCTTTTAGTATTCAGTATTCTTTTTTACCTGTTTCCACCAAAAAAAATAAATGCTATTTATGGTTATCGAACCAATAAAGCCATGAAAAATGAAGTTGTTTGGCAGTTTGCTAATTCATACTTTAATAAACAATTCTTAATTTATTCTGCAATTTCACTTATTGCTGCATTAATATTGGCATATATAGCTAAAGAATTAACATGGCAACCTATGGCAATTATGTTATTGTCTTTAGCGGTATCTGTTATTAAAACAGAACAAGAACTTAATAAGAATTTTGACGAAGAAGGTGAAAAAATAAAATAAAAAACACAAATCAATTAAACATAAAACGTCCTTCTAACTATACGTAAGAAGGACGTTTTTATATTTTAATAACTAAACTAGTTACTTTACATATTCTTGTTTTAATAAGGTAATATCATCGATAATTTTTTGCATGTTTTCTTTTTTGGTTCCATCGTACGAACCTCTAATTTGTCCTTTTTTATCAATTAAAACAAAATTTTCGGTGTGTACCCAATCGTTTTCTCCACCGTCACCTTCATCTAAAACAGCAAAATAATGTTTACGGGCTAAATTATAAATGTGCTTTTTATCGCCTGTAGTAACATTCCATTTTCCGTCAATTACACCTTTAGCATCCGCATATTTTCTTAATTGAGGCACACTATCCATAACCGGAGTTACCGAATGTGATAAAAACATAATGTCATCATCATTTTTATAGTATTCTTGTAATTCACTCATATTATAAGCCATTACAATACAAATTGTTTGGCAACGCGTAAAAAAGAAATCAGCTATATAAATTTTATCTTTATAATCGGCATTAGTAATTGTTTCTCCGTTTTGATTGATCAATTTAAAATCACCTATTTTATGATTTTTTGACTTTTTTCTAACAGAAACATCAACCAATCTTGGATTAATATCCGCAGGATTATAAACAGGTAATTTTTCTTCTACTTTTACTAAGTGATAAAAAACAGGAATACCCACCGCACAAAAAACGATTAAAAAAATGATGGTATTTTTTGATTTCTTAAAGAATTCTAAATCCATTAAAGTATTTTTTTTGCAAAAATACGACTAAAAACAAGGCTTATTTATCTTATATCATAAAAGATTTGTTAAAACCAAACCTCATCTATACTACAAACTTTTACAGCTCTTATGAAAAACGTACATTTGTCAGATTTTAAATTTAGATATACACCTTTATGGAGATTTTAATAAAAGCATCACAATTTATTTTAAGCTTATCGCTTTTAATCGTTTTACACGAATTAGGGCATTTTATTCCTGCTAAATTATTTAAAACTAAAGTGGAAAAATTCTACTTGTTTTTCGATTATAAGTTTTCATTATTCAAAAAGAAAATAGGTGATACTGTTTATGGTATTGGTTGGATTCCGTTAGGAGGATATGTAAAAATATCAGGAATGATTGATGAAAGTATGGATACTGAGCAAATGGCATTACCACCACAACCTTGGGAATTTCGTTCTAAACCAGCATGGCAACGTTTAATAATTATGTTAGGTGGTGTAATTGTAAACTTTATTTTAGGTATCGTTATTTACATTTGTTTAATGTATGCTTATGGTGAAAAATTTTTACCAAACGAAAGTTTAAAAGATGGTATTTGGGTGCAAGATCAGCTAGGTAAAGATTTAGGTTTGCAAACAGGAGATAAAATACTTTCTGTTGATGGTGAACAAATTCAGAAATTTAGAGAACTTCCTTTAGAGTTTATTAATGGAAACAATTATACCGTTGAAAGAAATGGTGTAAAAGTAGAAAAAGTAATTCCAATTGATTTTATTTCTAAATTAATTGATCGCGGTAAAAATGCTGGTTCTTTTATTAATATAAGATACCCTTTCATTATTGCAGGCTTACAAAAAGACTCCTTAAACGCTGGCGCTAATATTCTTAAAAAAGATATTATTACTTCTATAAACGGACAAACAATAAAATATTACGATCAAGCAAAACCTATTTTAAAAAGCTTAAAAGGACAAGACATTACAGTTACTTTAAAAAGAAATAAAGAGGTTTTAAACGTGCCTGTTAAAGTTTCTGAATACGGAAACTTAGGAGTTGTTTGGGGAGCTACATCTCTAATTGATTTAGAAAAATTAGGATATTACGAATTGGCTGAGAAATCATATTCTTTTGGTGAAGCGATTCCTGCTGGAACTACAAAAGCATGGACCACCTTAACAAACTATATTAAGCAAATGAAAAAGGTTTTTAACCCGAGTACAGGAGCCTATAAAGGTTTAGGTGGATTTATTTCTATTGGTAGCGTTTTTCCTGCTGAATTTAGCTGGCAATCTTTTTGGAACATCACGGCTTTCTTATCTATCATGTTAGGTTTTATGAATTTATTACCGATACCTGCTTTAGATGGTGGACACGTAGTATTTACCTTATGGGAAATGATTACCGGTAAAAAACCTGGCGACAAGTTTTTAGAGTATGCGCAGTTAACAGGTTTTGTTTTACTGATTATTCTATTACTATTTGCTAACGGAAATGATATTTTTAGGTTATTCAAATAAGGAAACTTAAACTATATAAACAGAAAAGCATCGTAAAAATTACGATGCTTTTCTGTTTATATATCATTGGCAAAATTACTTACTATAAAACTACTTTCTTCTTATAAAAAGACTAATACGATTATTAAAAAATAAACCCTCTTATTTTATCGCTGTAAATAAATATTAAAGTTGAAAAAAATGTACCTAAAAGTCTTTTTATTAAGTTTTAAGCAACAAAAAAGCATCCTATTAAGTAGAATGCTTTTTTGTATATCTAAGTAGTTAATCTACTATTTATTCATGTTTTCAGTGGCGCGTCTTTCTAGCTCGGCCTGGAACTCTTCCATAACTGGTTTCACAGTGCTTTCAGGTATTTCTGCCACCTTAATGTACATTAAACCATCTATTGCGTTATTAAATTTCGGATCTACATTAAAAGCAACCAAACGTGCATTTTGCTTCACATATTTCTTAATTAAAACAGGCATACGTAATGCTCCTGGTTCAATTTCATCAATAATCTTGTCAAACTTTTGCATATCAGCTTCTGTAGAATCAAATACAAAATCTTTATCTGCATCCTTTAACTTTACTTTATATTCTTTTTTAGGATGAATGTACTGTGCAACATACGGATCGTAGTAATGAGATTTCATAAACTCGATCATTAACGATTTAGAAAAGTCAGAAAACTGATTACTAATACTTACTCCACCCATTAAGTATTTATACTCTGGGTAACGCAATGTTGTATGCACAATTCCTTTCCATAATAAAAACAAAGGCATTGGTTTTTGTTGATAACTTTTAGCGATAAAAGCCCTACCTAATTCAATAGTGTTTTGCATCATCGGATACAACTCTGGCTCTATTCTAAATAAAGTATGAATATAAAAGCCATGGATTCCATGTTTTTTATAAATATCTTTTCCTAGTCCCATTCTATAAGAACCTACCAATTCATTTTGCACATTATCCCACAAGAAAAGGTGGTGATAATACCTGTCGAATTTATCTAAATCAATTGCTTTATTGGTTCCTTCACCTACTTCTCTAAAAGTAATTTCTCTTAAACGGCCAATTTCATGTAAAACATTTGGTATTTCTTTTGCACTCGCAAAAAACACTTCGTAATTCTTACTTTGTAACAGTCTACTTCCTTTTTCTCTTAAATCGTTTACTTCTTTAATAAATAAATCAGGAGCTCTTTGAGAAGTTATTTTGCTTATTTTTTTTGGTATTTTAATGTTCTTTCCTGATAAAATTTTCTTTGATGCTTTCTCAAACGGATTTGCCAGCATGTATGTTTTTCTTCTTATAAACTCATAAAAAGAAGGTACATCTTTATACTGTTCTTGATCTTTTACTGAAATAGGCTTTCCTATTCTTACTTTTATAACTCTTTTCTTTTGAGAAATTACTTCAGACGGAAGCTTGGCCGTTCTTAAAGTTCCACTAATTTTTGATAAAAGGTAAAATAACGGACTGTTTTTTGCGTGAAAGTAAATAGGAATTACAGGTACTTTTGCTTTTTTAATTAAGCGAACAGCCCCATCCTCCCATGGTTTATCAACCATTAATTTACCATCACGGTAAGTAGAAACCTCACCTGCAGGGAAAATACCTAACGGTTTCCCTTCTCGTAAATGCATTAAAGCTCCTTTAATACCTGCCACACTCGATTTAGCATCTTTTCTACCTTCAAAAGGATTTACAGGCATTATATAAGGCTTTAAGGGCTCAAACCTATGTAATAAAAAGTTAGCTATAATTTTATAATCTGCTCTTTTTTCTATTAATAGCTTCATTAATAAAACACCATCAATTCCTCCTAAAGGATGGTTTGATATAGTAATAAAAGGGCCTGTTTTTGGTATTCTTTTTAAATCTTCTTCAGGTATTTCAAATTCAATTTTACAGTCATTTAAAATACCATTTAAAAAATCTAAATCTGATTTATCTTTATTGTTATTGTATAAATTGTTAATAGCAGAAATGCGTAAAACCTTCATCAACGTCCAACCTATAAAAGTTCCGGCAACACCGAACTTCTCTACTCCAATTACTTTAGCAATTTCTTTTGATGTAACTATTCCCATTAATTCAAATTTGGCATAAATGCAAATATAACTGAATTTTGTGAGTTTTGCATTTTTTATTGTATAACCAACTGAGCAGTCTCGGTGTTTATTTGACTAATGATCGACTTTCCTTTTTTTCTTATTTCAGTTATTGATGCCTGATTAAAATGACGAATAGTATAAAGTGTTACTTCTTTATAAGATTTTATATTAAATTTTGTTTTTAAGTCATTATAAAAGACATCGAAATTATTATATTTATCATCAACACAAACAGAAAAGCTGATGGCTGAATTTTGAATTAAATTTACTTTTAATTTATAATAATCAAGTTTTTTAAAAATATCACTGATATTACTCTCTACCATAAAAGAAAAATCTTTTGCTGAGATTGAAACCAAAACTTGATTTTTCTTCACAATAAAGCAAGGAATTTCTGGTGTTATTTTATTACCCCTACCAACACAGGTTCCTTTATTAGAAAGGTCATCAAAAGAACGAACAAATAGCGGTATATTTTTTTGCTCTAATGGCTGAATTGTTTTTGGGTGAATTACAGATGCTCCGTAAAAAGCCATTTCTATGGCTTCGGTATACGATATTTCATGTAGTAATTCTGTTTTAGCGAACACACGAGGATCTGCATTTAAAACTCCATCAACATCTTTCCAAATAGTTACACTTTCAGCATCTAAACAATAGGCAAAAACACCTGCTGTGTAATCAGAACCTTCTCTACCCAACGTAGTAGTTTCTGCACCAGCACTCCCTATAAAACCTTGAGTTATATTCAGTTGTGAGGTAATTACATTTTCCTTAATTATTTGTTCTGTTAGCTCCCAATTAACTTTTGCATCTCTATAATTTACATCTGTTTTTATATAATCTCTTACATCTAAAAAATTATTACTTATTCCTATTTCTGATAAATAAGCACTTACAATATTTGTAGACAATAACTCACCATACCCAATCATTTGATCGTACACATAATTATACTCGCGTGAATTATTACGAACCATAAAACCACTTAAATCACCCAGTAAAGAGTCTACTTTAGTATAAATTTCATGATTTTCAGGAAACAAATTATCCATTATTTCTTTATGAAAACCCTCAACAAAATTTATTGAGTTCTTTAAGTTTTCTTTCTTATTAAAATATGCATCTATAATTTCCTCAAATGCATTGGTCATTTTTCCCATAGCAGAAATAACAATCAAAACATCATTTTTACCTTCTTGCTGTATAACCCGTGCTACATTTTTTACACCATCAGCATCTTTTACAGATGCACCACCAAACTTAAATATTCTCATTGCAAAATTGTATTACATTTTGTTCATTCATATGACAAACTCTCCACTGATCATATACTGTTGCTCCTGTACTTTTATAAAAATCTATTGCATTAACATTCCAATCTAGCACTTCCCAAGCAACTCTTTTAAAGTCATTTTCTTTTGCATGATTCATAATAGAAGCATATAATTTTTTTCCTGCACCTATTCCTCTTCTAGCTTCAGTAACCATTAAATCTTCTAAATGAAGCGTTTTTCCTTTCCAAGTAGAATAACGCTCATAAAAAAGAGCCATTCCTATAATTGTTCCATCTAACTCTTCTGCTACATACGTTTTAAATTTAGGTTTAGTTGAAAACCCATCACGAATTATATCATCAACAGTAATTTTTACTGCATTGGGTTCTTTTTCAAAAACAGCTAATTCAATAATTAAATTAAATATTGCCGCTGCATCTTTGCGCTCTCCTGATCTAACTTTAAAACTCATTTTAAAAAATTTTGTGTAAAGATAATTTTTATAATACTCCTTTAAAACAAATAGAAAATTAAAACACATCGTATGTTTTTGTTGAAAATTTTAAAATACGAAATCGTTGTAGAAACGTAAAAAAGTTGGCATCTTTGTACACAACACAAAAATT
>CAXHZZ010000075.1:0-10231 GCA_964021635.1 uncultured Tenacibaculum sp. | reverse complement strand
CAGCTAAAACACACATTCCTACAGAAAACCATAAACCTAAGTTAAAACCAAATAAAGTACCCGCAATAATAAGTGCGATTGCAATAAAAAAACCAACACTTAAGCCTGCTTTTATAAAAGAAAAATCTTTTTTGGTGATAAATACAATTGATGATATTCCTACAAACAATCCTAAAGTAACGATTCCGGCTTGTTTAATAACTTCGAAATTATTAGTGTAAGAAATGGCCATGTAAATAAGCGGAATAAAAATAAATGCTTCTGCAAATACATAACCCGAGTATGCTAAGTATTGTAAGTTCTTATCAGATGTTTTTAAGGCCGTGCTCTCAGCATAATTGGTAATTAGCATAAAACCACCTAATAATAATAGCCATTTATAACCCTGTGTCATTGATAAAGCAAACTCCACTATTGTTGCATTTTGCAATAGTAAATATTCAAATACGATAAATAAAAGTACGCCTAAACCAACGTGCGCATATGTTTTTTTGTAAAAAGCAACTCTATCTGTTGCTGATACTTGAGCTACTAAAACTTTATTGTTAAATGAGTTTTCCATAAATGTTTTTTTAGAGGATAAAGATAGTTTTTTTTAAGAATTTTAATCTGAAAATAGTTATTGAGATGAGTGTAGTTATTTGGTGTTTAAAATGAATTATTTTCAATTATTTATGTTTAAAATTGACGTTTTATTCTTTTTTTTACACAAAAATTAAACAAATCAATATTATTGAAACACGGTGCTACCAGTGATTTTTAAAGGGAATTGGTGTTTTATTAACTTTTTATTAACTTTTTCAAAAAAAGTGTACATTTACAATCGTTAATAAACCCTTCAAATAATTGATTAATTCATAATAAATTAACTTTTTTATTTGTGAAAATTAATTTAATAAGGTTTTTAGCAAACTATTATCCAAAGGGGATGATTATTAATTAAACTAATTTAAATTTTTTACAACATGAAAAGAATTTTTTTAACATTAGCAGTAGCTGCTTCTATTTTAGTAGGATGTCAAGACAATGCTAACGATGCTGTCGTACCAACTCAAGAAGCTATAGATATGAGTGATTTTTATTTAACAACAGATGATAATCAAGCAAGAGGTGGGGCTAATGACAAGTGTCAATCTATGAAAGTTTTAAATCGTCAATTAAAAGAAAATCCAGGATTGTACAAAAAAATGTACGATATCGAGTATGCTACACGTAAACTTATTGCTGCTAAAGGAAAGCCAGTAAAAGGTGGCGGAGGTAATGGTGGTGGAGGTACCACTCCAGAACCAGATAATTTAGGTATAGTTAACATTCCAGTATATGTACATGTAGTATATAGTAATTCTCAACAAAATATTAGTAATGCACAAATTGCTTCTCAAATATCTGTTTTAAATGCCGACTTTAGAAAGCAAAATTCAGATGCAGGTAACACGCCATCTGAATTTGCAGGTATAGCAGCAGATTCTGAAATTTCTTTTACTTTGGCTAATACTTTTAGATACTCTAATTCAAGAGCTGATTGGGGAACTAGTAATGCAGTAAAATCTGTTTATCCACCGGTAACTCCAGCTACTCACTTAAATATTTGGGTTGCTAACATAGGTGGTGGTATCTTAGGATATGCTCAATTCCCTGGAGGTAGTTCTGCTACTGATGGAGTTGTGTGTTCTCCACAGTATTTCGGAACAACAGGTTATGTATCTGCTCCGTTTAATGGAGGTCGTACAATGACTCACGAAGTTGGTCACTACTTAAACTTACGTCATATTTGGGGTGATGGTAGATGTCGTCAAGATGATTTTGTAGCTGATACTCCTTCTTCTGATGCTCCTAACTACGGATGTCCTTCTTACCCAACAGTTAATTGTAGGTCTAACGATATGACAATGAATTATATGGATTATACTGATGATGCTTGTATGACTATGTTTTCTGAAGGTCAGAAATCTAGAATGAGAGCTATTTTTGTAGCAGGAGGTTCAAGAGCTACTATGTTAAACTAAAAAACTTAAAAAATCTTTTTATAAGATTTGATAATAAATTAAAAGTCAAGAGAATTTTCTCTTGACTTTTTTTATTTTTATAAAATGAACGAAGGTAAAATAATCGCTAAAAAAGTATTGTTTATTGCATTGCTATTTATAGTAACAAGCTGTATTAAAACCAAGGAAAAAAATAAGATGAATTCAAACAAAATTGTTATTGCACACCGTGGAGCATCAGGCTATTTACCAGAACATACTATGGAAGCAAAAGCAATGGCCTATGCTATGAATCCTAATTTTATTGAGCAAGACTTGGTGTTAAGTAAAGATAATGTGCCTATTGTTATTCATGATATTTATTTAGATGATGTTACCAATGTTGCCGAGGTTTTTCCTGATAAAAAAAGAAAAGACAAGCGATATTATGTAATTGATTTTACATTTAAGGAGTTACAGCAATTACAAGTTACAGAACGATTTGATACTAAAACAGGAGAACAGTTCTATGCGACGCGTTTTCCTAAAAATAAAGGAAATTTTAAGTTACATTCTTTTGAGCAAGAAATAGAATTGATTCAGGGATTGAATTATAGTACAGGAAAAAATATCGGAATTTATCCAGAGATTAAAAATCCTGAATTTCATCATGAAAACGGAAAAGATATCGCTAAAATTACCCTAGATATTCTTTCAACTTATGGTTATAAAACAAAAAGCGACAACTGTATTTTTCAATGTTTTGATGCCAAAGAATTAGAAAGAGTTCGAACAGGATTACAATCCGATTTATTTTTAGTGCAATTGATGGAGTCTTCTGAGGAAACAAAAAAAATACAACATTTTGCAACCTATGCAGACGGAATTGGACCATGGTACAAGCAAATTCTAAACAAAAAAGAAAACGGCAAATGGTTGTTTACAACTTTGGTTACTGATGCTCATAAACTCGGATTAAAAGTGCACCCGTATACATTTAGAGCCGATCAATTAGGTGAGTTTTATTCTTTTGATGAAATGCTACAAGTGTTATTTTTTGAAGCAAATATTGACGGTGGTTTTACTGATTTTCCTGATAAAATGGTACAGTTTTTAGCTAAGAAGTAACCTCAATCAGTTTTGATCGATAAGCGGATAGTAATTTAGATTTAGAGATAAAGCCAAGGTATTTTCCGTTTTTTATAACAGGTAAATTCCATGCGCCACTTTCTTTAAATTTTTGCATTACTTTTTCAACAGAATCCGTGTGCTGAATAATCGATGGCGCACTTCTCATAAAAGTTTCTACAGTAACTTTATCGTACATTTCTGTATCAAACATAATAGGCCTAATATCATCTAACAAAACAATTCCTAAAAACTGTTTGTCTTTTTCAATTACAGGAAAAATATTTCTATTAGAATTAGAAACCGCTTTTTTAAGCATTTCACCTAAAAGCATTTCTGGATGAACAGCTTTAAAATTTGTTTCTATCAATTTGTTAATCTTCATCATCATTAACACATTTTTATCTTTATTATGTGTAATGAGTTCGCCTCGTTCAGCTAATTCTACTGTGTAAATAGAGTTTGATATAAAGTATTTTGTAACCGCAAAAGAAATTGCGGCAACCAACATTAAAGGAACAAACAAATTATAACCACCAGTAATTTCTGCAATTAAAAAAATAGCGGTTAAAGGTGCATGTAATACGCCTGCCATTAAACCAGTCATTCCTATTAAAGTAAAGTTAGATTCTGATACACTACCGCCTAATTGATTAATAATTTTTGCAGATACATTTCCTATAGCACTTCCCATAACTAAGGTAGGAATAAAGATACCTCCAACACCACCAGCAGCAAATGTAGTAGTCATGGCTATGGCTTTAAATAGTGTAATTAATAATAAGAAACCGATAACAACCCAAACATTTTCGAAATTTACAATATAAGGA
Organism: uncultured Tenacibaculum sp.; assembly: GCA_964021635.1. Taxonomy (GTDB): domain Bacteria; phylum Bacteroidota; class Bacteroidia; order Flavobacteriales; family Flavobacteriaceae; genus Polaribacter. Next base: position 6,309 of record CAXHZZ010000075.1, on the reverse strand, counting down.
ATGTCCTTTAAGGCGGCCAAAGCGTTTCCTTCTAGTAAATTATTAATCAATCCGTAACCTTCACCATATAAAGGCGGAATTAAATATAACATTATTCCAATTGCAATTCCGCCGATAATAAATTTATGAATTGATTTTTTAATTCGTTTAAAGAAATTGGTAATGCTAAAATAAATTTTCGAAAAATATACAGAAGCCAATCCCGTAACAAAACCCAGCAACACATAATAGAAAATATCTTTTACTTTAAAAGCATCTATCAATTTGAAACCTAATAAAGCATCTTTTTCAAAAAAGAAATAAGAAGTTATAACAGCAGAAACTGACGCCAATAATAAAGGAACCAATGAAGCAAAAGCTAAATCTAAACTAAAAATTTCAATAGCAAATATTATCGCAGCAACAGGCGCTTTAAACATAGATGACATTGCACCGGCCGTTGCACAACCAATTAAAAGCATTCTTGTTTTTTGATTCATATGAAACAACTGAGAAACCGTAGATCCTAATGCGGCACCTGTACTTACAGCAGGACCTTGTAAACCTACAGAACCACCAAAACCAACAGTAATTGGTGCGGTAATTATAGAAGCATAAATTTTATACTTCTCTATGATTCCGTTACGTTTAGAAATAGCATGCAGTGTTGTAGAAATACCATGACCAATTTCTTTTTTAATGAATCTTTTTTTTATGTAATACACTAAAGCAAGCCCTATAATTGGAAAAATAAAATAAAGAGAATGATGAATATCTTTAATAAACTTACCTTCTAGAATAGTTTGAAAAAAGGAAGTCATATTCTTTAGAATAAGCGTTCCTATTCCGGCTAAAAAACCAACAAAAATACTTAATACGTACACAAATTGACGTTCAGAAATATTTTTATATCTCCAAATTAATATTTTTTTGAATATGTTTCTAGACTTTGGCATTCATCAATTATAATAAGAGCTTTCGATTAAATTACGATTTTTCTTGAGTGCTGATATCTTTTATCAAACTAAAGGCAAAATAAACAACTAAGAATCCACCAAAAACAATACAAAGCCACATAAAAAATTTAGTTTCCCAAAAAGGAGTGGTTTTTAATTTTATTGCTTCTTGTTTAACTTTCGAGAAGTTTAAAACGCGTGCTTCTTTTAAGGCAATTGTTTTGTTAGAGATAAAATTACCTAGGTCGTACGAAGGTTTAATGAGTGCAGTATCAATTACTATTGTGTATTTTTCCTGTTGCTTTAAATTAGCGATTACGTATACTGGTTTTTGTAATAATTGTACGTTTTGTATCGCCAAAGGCGGATTGTCTTTATTTTCTATTTCGATACTAAATTCTTTTTCATTTAAGTTGTTAAGAGCAAACGTGTTTTTGTTTTTAGAATTCAATTGAAATCTAGCAATTACTTGATCATAAGTTTCAATACGTTTTTTAATTTTACGGGTTCTTTTTACAATAACCTTTGCGTTGCGCAGAAAAAAATCAGTAGTAATATTAAACGAAATAATATTTATTTTATGAGCATTTTCGGCGGAAAATTTAAGTCGAGTTATCTTTTTATCTTTTAAAGTAACAGCTTTTTGTTTGTAATTAGAAACCTCTAAAGGTTCTTGTGTAAAAAACTTACTTTCATAAAATCCAGCTTCTAAAATATTGATAGGTAATGAGTTTTTATCGTTAAAGTTTATACGTAAAAAAGCATAGGTGTTTAGCGGGAAATCAATTGTTTTTTCTAAAAATACTTTTCCTGATGCTGTTTTACTAGGTATATTTATATACGATAGTTTTTTATCAGAAATTAAACCAAACCAATCTTTACCGTTATCACTACCATACACATTATAGCTTTTTCTGATTTTAGTATTTGCTATTTTAAGCATAACATAATCTTGCTTTTTGGCACTTTCATTTTTTATAATAATAGAAGTAACGGAGTCTTTAATTACTTTTTTAGACACTATTTTAACTGTTTTAAAAGCAGAGAAATTCTTGTCGTTATTATAAATTAAAACATACGGAACCTCATTTTTTTGAGCATCTTTAATCCGTAAGAAATTAAAATTATCATTACTTGAAGAACGTATTTTTTCAGATAACATTATCTTATGCAAACCATCTTCTTTAATTGTGTCTAATGCTCCTTTATAGCTTTGACTAAAACCAGTAATTGCAATAAATAAGGCTGTTAATAAACTATATTTTTTCATTGTTATCTTCTTTTTCTGAGGTTTCATCAACTACTAGTTTTTTAATTTTTTGATACACAAAAGAAATCACTAGTATTAAAATTCCTAATAAAATAAAAGCAATTATTTTTCCGGTTTCCGATACGTTTTTAATATCATACATAAACAATTTAACAATCGTTAGACCCAATAAAGAAAGTGCAATTACTCGCAATGTTTTCCATTGTCTTCGTATTCCTATAATTAAAAATATAAAAGAGAAAACACCCCAAAGTATCGGATATCCTATTTTTATAATTTGTGTTTTCGTTTCTTGTACTTGGGTATTTACAAAATTGCTTTTTAAATATTGATTATCTTCAGCATTAGGAAAATTTTCTGCTAACTCAGCTGTATCAATCGTATTAGAAATATACAAACCGTGGGTCATTATTTCATTACTTAACACATAAACAATCGCAAAAGTAAATAACCATGGTAACCACTTGCTTTTCGTTGCATTAATATTAAAAACAATTGGTGTTTTTTTAAATAGTTGATATCCGAAATAAACCAAACATGCTAAAACAATATAATGAAAGTAAAAAGCATATGTAGTATTGGTATTACCAATAAAATTTTGAGCCATTTCGTTTGCCGGAAATTTATAAAATGAAAGAATATAAAATAAGATAGAAAAACTACTTATTAATAATATGAACTTCGAAAATGCTTTGTTTTTGAATGTTGCCGTTAAGTATAATAAAACAGCCACAAAAACAAAATGATAAACTAGTGGGAAAGATAACACTGAAAAAGTGTTTTCTAAAAACTGATCTGCTTGATAACTGATTTCTAAAACCCCTGTGAAATAACTCACGAGAATCGCAAGTATTAAAACTAATTTTTTATAAAAATTAATATTTAGCACAAAAATTTTAGCAACAATTTCCTTTTCTTTTTGTAATAACCAATAGGTTAAAAACAATGAAACACTTACCGTAAAACCAGCAATAAATAACGGATTAAAAACTACAGATAACTCTTCGGATGAACCATAACGATCCCAATCTATTAATAAGCTAAAAAGCGTTAGCGTTTGTACAATTACAGCACCTATTTTAAAAGAATTAGTTTTCGATTTTTGAGACAACCAAAATAATAACACTGCTTCTGCAGCCCAAAATAAGGTAATATGATTTCCTTCAAATTGAATTGGTATTGTAAGTGTAACAAAAGTAAGTGCTAAGCCAATTAAGAGGTATATTGCGTTTTTATCTAATCCGAATTTTTTATATAAAACAGTCGCGTAACCTAAATTATAAACCGCTAATAACAATGTGAATAATCCAGTAAGATTAGAGTCTAAATCATTTAGTATTAACATTCCCGTTCCGAAAAATACAAATGTATTCGCAACCAAAATAAGATATTCTATTGCAGAGAAAACACCTTTATTTTTAAGATTGTTTAAAACAATGGTTATACTAAATATAAAATAAAAGATAGTTGCAAAAATTAAAGCACCTGTATGTGAAAATGATGGTTCTCCTATTTTTAAGGCGCACCAGCTAGTAAATAATAGGGTAGTAAAAATGTAGGCTAAAATGGTAGAAACTTTCCATTTTTTAAAATAAGAAATCCCTAATATACCAATGTTTAAAATAGCAATATAAGTGAATAATATAATGTAATTACCTTCACCAGTACTTACCATAAAAGGTGCCGAAAATCCACCAATTAATGATAAAACAGCTAATTCTTGACGGTTGTAAGAAACAGAAACTAAACCACTAAAGGCAGTAATCACAGCCATTATAGTAAAAGCAACGGTTTGACTAAATAGTTGGTATTCGTTAAACCCAATATAAATAGTAAAATAAAATATACTAATTGCTCCGGCTACTAAAACCGAGCTAAAAGAAGCATAGTTTTTCTTTAGTTTATGAGCAATAGCCATAACAAGCGAACCACATAAAATACCAATACCAACTCTTGCAGGTTCGTTTATCCAATCTTTATCAATAGCATATTTAACGAAGAAACTAATTCCTAATACTAAAATTAAGATTCCGAGTTTATTAATTAAGTTTTCACCTATAAATTTTTCTAAATCAGGGTTTTTCTCCTTAAAAGATTTTAGCCAAGACTTTTTTGGAGCTGTTTTAATTTTTTGTTTTACAACTTGTTTTTGAGTTATGGTAGATATAGGTTTTTGTGGAGTATCAACAACTGGAACTGGTTGTATTGTTTTTTCGATGCTTTTTTCGGGAACAATAATAGCAGGTTTTACTACTTTAATAGGTTCTTCTTTTACAGGTTTTTTGGCAGCAACAACTGTTTCTTTAGTTTCGGAAGCTGTTTTTTTTGAAAGAATTTCATTTTGAAGAAAACGAAGTCTGTTTTTTAAATCTTCAATAGTTAGGTTTTGTTCTTTAAACTTGTTGTTTATATTTCTGTTGAGAAAATAGAAACATAAAATGAGTGTTATAAATAAAAAACCTTCCATAGAATATCTTTTTGAATTTCAATATCAAATGTAAACTTTTAAAATGATACCGATAGTTGTGGATGTTTTAAATAAAAAAATCCCGTTCTAAATTTAGAACGGGATTTTATATGTTTTCTGTCATTGCGAATGATAATGAAGCAATCTCTTAATTTATAAACAGATTACTTCGTCAATTTTCCTCGTAATGACGTTTTATTCTTTTAAATCTAATTTTATACTTAATTCTGATAATTGTGTATCGTTTAAAACAGCCGGAGCATCAATCATTACATCACGACCAGAGTTATTTTTAGGGAATGCAATAAAATCACGAATTGTTTCTTGTCCGCCTAAAATAGCAACCAATCTATCCAATCCGAAAGCCAAACCTCCGTGTGGTGGGGCACCGTATTCGAATGCGTCCATTAAGAAACCAAATTGTTCTTTCGCTTCTTCTTCAGTAAATCCAAGGTGTTTAAACATAATAGCTTGCGTTTCTTTATCGTGAATTCTGATAGAACCTCCACCAATTTCATTTCCGTTTAACACTAAATCGTAAGCATTTGCTTTTACATCGCCAGGATTTGTATCTAGCATTTCTAATTGACCTGGTTTTGGTGATGTAAATGGGTGGTGCATTGCATGATAATTTCCAGTTTCTTCGTCTAACTCTAATAAAGGGAAATCGATTACCCATAATGGAGCAAATACTTTAGGGTCACGTAAACCTAAACGCTCTGCCATTTCCATACGTAAGGCAGATAATTGCGCACGTACTTTATTGGTGTTTCCTGATAAAATACAGATTAAATCACCAGCTTTTGCGCCAGTTTTTTCTGCCCATTTAGCTAAATCTTCTTGGTCGTAAAATTTATCTACAGATGATTTAAAAGTACCATCTTCGTTACATTTTACATACACCATTCCTAAAGCTCCAACTTGCGGACGACGTACCCAATCTATTAACTTATCTATTTCTTTTCTTGTATATTTTGCTCCTCCAGGAACAGCAATTCCTACAACTAGTTCAGCATCGTTAAATACTTTAAATTCTTTTTGTTGTGCAACATCGTTTAATTCTCCAAACTCCATTCCGAAACGGATGTCTGGTTTGTCATTTCCATATAAACGCATTGCGTCATCAAACAACATTCTAGGGAACTTATCTACTTCAACGTTGTTGATTTCTTTTAATAGATGACGTGTTAATCCTTCAAAAATATTTAAAATATCTTCTTGCTCAACAAAAGCCATTTCACAGTCAATTTGTGTGAATTCTGGCTGACGATCGGCACGTAAATCTTCATCTCTAAAACACTTTACAATCTGAAAGTATTTATCCATTCCACCAACCATTAATAGTTGTTTGAATGTTTGAGGCGATTGTGGTAATGCGTAAAACTGACCCGCATTCATACGCGAAGGCACTAAGAAATCACGTGCTCCTTCTGGAGTTGACTTGATTAAATAAGGTGTTTCAACTTCTATAAATTCTTGATCAGATAAATATTTACGTACTTCCATAGATACTTTCGATCTAAAGATCAAACTATCTTTTACAGGATTACGACGAATATCTAAATAACGATATTTCATTCTAATATCTTCACCACCGTCTGTTTCATCTTCAATCGTAAAAGGCGGAGTTTTAGCTT
>CAXHZZ010000074.1:0-10585 GCA_964021635.1 uncultured Tenacibaculum sp. | reverse complement strand
CCATGTAAACATTTTCACCTGGGTTGTGAGTTGTTCCTCTTTGACGAACAATAATGTTTCCTGCAATTGCAGCTTGTCCTCCAAAAATCTTTACTCCTAGTCGTTTCGATTCTGATTCTCTACCATTCTTCGAACTACCGACACCTTTTTTATGAGCCATCTCTCTAAGTTTTTAAAGTTAATTATTTGCTTAACGCTTCAATTAATTCGGCTTTCTTTAAAGAAGTATATCCTGTGATACCTTTTTCTTTAGCTAAAGCTTTTAATTCAGCAACAGTCATTGAACTTAAGTCCTTAGATTCAGCTTTTGCCGCTACCTTAGGAGTTTCTTTTTTAGTTACTGTTTTTTTAGCACCAGATGCAGCAATTCCTTCGATTTGAATCTCAGTTAAATACTGTCTGTGTCCGTTTTTCTTCTTGTAACCTTTTCTTCTTTTTTTCTTGAAAACGATTACTTTATCACCTTTTAAGTGACGTAATACCTTTGCAGTTACTCCTGCACCTGTTATAGCTGGGGCGCCAATAGTTACGTTCCCTTTGTCTTCAATTAGCATTACATTATCAAAAATTACTTCTGATCCTTCTGCGTCTTGTAAACGGTGTACGAATACCTTTTGGTCTTTTGCTACTTTAAATTGCTGCCCTGCTATCTCTACGATTGCGTACATACTTTTTGTTTTGCGTTATACTTATTTTACACTTTCTTAGTGAAAATGCGGATGCAAATATACATTTTTTACAACAAACAAGCTTTATTTCAGTAAATTAATCTTCATTTTAAAAAAAATAATTTATTCTACCTTTTTAAATGTAACGAATATCTTAATTTCACGTCACATATATTAAAATCAGTTAAAACTAAAATTTTATCAATGAAAAAAAGTATTATAACTCTTAGTGCTGCTTTGTTTATTGGCTTTGCCGCTAATGCTCAAAAAGTAGCCTTTGAAGAGTACGATTTAAGTAATGGAATGCATGTAATTTTGCATCAAGATAAGTCTGCACCTGTAGTAACAACAGCTGTAATGTATCATGTTGGTGCAAAAGATGAACAACCAGATAGAACAGGTATGGCTCATTTTTTCGAGCACTTATTATTTGAAGGAACTAAAAACATTAAAAAAGGAGATTGGTTTAAAATTGTTTCTTCTAACGGAGGTAAAAACAATGCAAATACAACTGATGATAGAACATATTACTATGAAATATTCCCTTCTAACAACTTAGAATTAGGTTTATGGATGGAATCTGAGCGTTTATTACACCCAGTTATTAACCAGGGTGGTGTTGACACTCAGAATGAAGTTGTAAAAGAAGAAAAAAGATTACGTGTAGATAATCAGCCTTACGGTAGCTTTTTAGAGAACGTTAAAAAGAACATCTTTAAAAAACACCCTTATAAAGGAACTACTATTGGAAAAATGAAACATTTAGACGATGCTACTTTAGCTGAATTCTTAGCATTCAATAAAAAATTCTACGTTCCTAATAACGCAACTCTAGTTGTTGCTGGTGATATTGATATTAAAACAACCAAGAGAATGGTACAAGATTATTTTGGCCCAATTCCTAGGGGTGCAGAAATAAATAGAACTTTCTTAAAAGAAGATCCTATTACCAAGCAAATAAACGCAAAGGCATACGATGCTAACATTCAAATACCTGCTATAGTTAATGCATACAGAACTCCATCTATGAAAACAAGAGATGCTAGAGTTTTAGATATGATTTCTACTTATTTAAGCGATGGTAAAAGCTCTGTTTTATATAAAAAATTAGTAGATACTAAAAAAATGGCGTTACAAGTTGGAGCTTTCAGTTCTAACCAAGAAGACTACGGAACATATATTGTTTACGGTCTTCCTTTAGGTAAAACATCTTTAAGTGATTTAACTAAAGAAATAGATGAAGAAATTGTTAAAATTCAAACGAATTTGATTTCTGAAAAAGCATATCAAAAATTACAAAACAAATTCGAAAACAATTTTGTGAACGCTAACGCTAGTGTTGAAGGAATTGCGAATTCATTAGCTCGTTACAATGTTTTATATGGAGATACTAATTTAATAAACACAGAAATTGACATTTACCGTTCAATTACTCGTGAAGAAATTAAAGAAGTAGCTAAAAAATATTTAAACCCTAATCAACGATTAGTTTTAGAATATTTACCAAAAAAGAAATAAATCAAAAGACAATAATATATTATGAAAACAAAAATAGTATCACTTATCGCAATCTTAGCAATGTCTTTTGCTACAACTGCACAGATAGATAGAAGCGTACAACCCAAGCCAGGACCAGCACCAAAAGTGCAATTAGGTAAAGTTGATAAATTTACATTGCCAAACGGGCTACAGGTTATAATGGTTGAAAACCATAAATTACCAAGAGCCTCTGCAAGTTTAACTATTGATAACAAAGCTGTTGTTGAAGGAAACAAAGCAGGTTTATCTGGTATGATGGGAAGCTTATTAGGACGTGGAACTACAAATATTACAAAAGATGAGTTTAACGAAAAGGTAGATTATCTTGGTGCTCGTGTTAACTTTTATAGTTCTGGAGCTACTGCTGCATCATTAAAAAAATACTTTCCTGAAGTATTAGGATTAATGGCAGACGGAGTTAAGAACTCTCAGTTTACTCAAGAAGAATTCGACAAAGAAGTTAAAGTTACTTTAGACGGATTAAAATCAAATGAAAAAAGTGTTACAGCTATTGCAAGAAGAGTTGAAGGTGCTTTAATTTATGGTAAAAACCATCCTTATGGAGAGTTTACAACAAAAGAATCTATAGGTAATATTACACTTGCAGATGTTCAAAATAATTTTAACACCTATTACAAACCAAATAATGCTTACTTAGTAATTGTTGGAGATATTGATCCTTCGGAAACTAAAAAAATGGTAACAAAATTATTTGGTGATTGGAAAAAAGGAAATGTACCTGCAGTTGATTTTGCAAAGCCAAAAAACGTAGATACTACCGAAATTAACTTTATCAACATGTCTAATGCAGTACAATCAGAAATTGTAGTTGCAAACAACATCGATTTAAAATTAGGCGATAAAGATTATTATGCTGCTATATTAGCAAACAGTATTTTAGGTGGTGGCGGAACTGCTCGTTTATTCATGAATTTACGTGAAGACAAAGGGTATACTTATGGTTCTTACTCTAGTGTTAGACAAAGCAGAGATGCTGCTACATTTAGAGCAACAGCAAGTGTTCGTAATGCTGTTACTGATAGCTCTGTTGTAGAAATACAAAAAGAAATCAACAAAATTCGTTATCAAAAAGTATCTGCTGAAGAATTAAAAAATGCAAAAGCTAAATATGTTGGTAATTTTGTAATGGAAGTTCAGAAGCCTGCAACTGCTGCACGTTATGCTTTAAACATTGCACTTTATAACTTACCAGCAGATTTTTATGAAAACTACTTAAAAAACATAAATGCTGTAACTTTAGATGATGTTCAAAACGCAGCTATTAAATACTTTAAGGGTGATAAAGCTCGTATTATAATTACTGGTAAAGGAATTGAAGTTTTAAAGAATTTAGAAAAAAATTCTGATTATAAAATCAACTATTTTGATACAGAAGGAAATGCTACAACCAAACCAGCAATGACATTACCTGTTCCTACAGGAATGACCGCTACTAGTGTTGTAGATAAATATTTTGCTGCAATAGGAGGAAAAGACAAAGCTAAGGCTGTTAAAACAGTAATGATAGTTTCTAACGCAACAATTCAAGGAACTCCGTTAGCAATGACTGTTAAAGCTACTGCACCAAACAAAACTTCTCAGTCAATTGCTGTAATGGGTAATGTAATGCAGAAATCTGTTTTTGACGGAGCTAAAGGATATTCTGAAGCTAGAGGTCAGAAAACAGCTATGACGCCAGAGCAAATTGAAAAAGCAAAAAACAGTAATGCTATTTTTAGCGATTTAAAATACACAACTGGTAAATTATTAAGAGTAGAACCAATAGAGGGTAAAAATGCTATTGTTTTAAAATATAATGACACTGAGGTTTATTACGATATGGCTTCTGGATTAAAAGTAAAAGAAGTTAAAACAGTAAAAACTCCAGACGGTAAAGAAACTAAAGTACCATCTGTATTTTCTGACTATCAAGAAGTAAACGGAATTAAGTTTCCACATTCAATTGGACTAAAATCTGGACCAATGAATTTAAACTTCGTAGTAAAAGAAATAAAAATTAACGAAGGTGTTTCTGATGCTGATTTTCAGTAAATAGAAAAACGTTAAAATAAATAAAAGAGCCAAAGCGAAAGTTTTGGCTCTTTTTTATTTTGATCTATTTGTAATCCAAACTCCGAATAAGATAACGCCACCAGCAAGCAATTGAATCATACTTAATTGTTCTCCGTCTATAATTCCCCACATTACGGCTATAATCGGAATTAAATACGTTACCGAAGAAGCAAAAATTGGTGAAGAAATATGTACTAAATCATTAAAAATAACCTTTGCCATTGCCGTTCCTAAAAGTGCTAAAACAACTACATATAGTAGCGCTGGCTTAGTTTCAGAATTTAATTCAAATTCAGTAAAAAAACCTGTACAACCAAGTATTATTAATACAGGAATTATCACTATTAAAAAATGTCCTGTAGTAATTGTAAGTCCATCTAAATCATATAAATATTTCTTTATAATATTTACATTAAATGCATAACCTACTGAAGAAATAATTGGCAACAAAGCATACCAATAATTCTGATTTGGATTTAAGTCTGCTCCTTTTAAAATTAAAATTAGCGTTCCAACCAATCCTATAAAGATCCCTATAAACTGCTTTTTTTTAAAGGCAAAACCAAACACTAAAGCACCAATAATAAAAGTATTAAATGGTGTTAGTGAATTTAATATTGATGCTATTGAGCTATCGATTCCTTTAATTGCGTAGGCAAACAAAAATGCTGGAAAAAAGGTACCTACTAAAGTACTTATGAAAACATATTTCCAATGTCTTTTTTTTATTTTTCGTAAACTTTTAAAACCAACTATAATCACAAAAATAGCAGCAAAAAAAGTTCGTAAAGCAGCCACATGTATAGGCGATATACTTATTAATGCTTTTTTCATTAAAATAAAAGAACTTCCCCAAACCAGTGAAAGAACTACTAAATAGAACCATTTTCGTTGTTGATTGTTCATTTTCAATTCTTTTAAGCACAAAATTCGTTTATTAATATCTATAAATTTGATTTTATTAATAACTTTGCTAAATAACTCAATAAATTAAAATGATGAAAATTCAAAAAATAATATTCGCTTTAACTCTTGTTAGTTTTTTAGCTGTTGGATGCAAAAACGTAGCAAAGAAAGATAACGCTACTAAAGAAGAAAAAACTGAAGTTGCAGCAAATACAAAAGAGCTTTCTTTAAGTATTTCAGGAATGACTTGCGAAATAGGATGTGCTAAAAAAATAGCATCTGATTTATCTAAAAAAGAAGGAGTGCTAGAAGCTAAAGTTGTATTTAACGATAGTATTGCTAACGTAAAATATAATGCAAACATTACAAATAAAGCCGATTTAATTGCTTTTGTTGAAGGAATTGGTAGTGGCGACATGTACAAAGCTTCAGAAACAAGTAAAAAAGAATGTAAAGAAGGTTGTGCTATGGCTTGTTGCGCAAAAAAAGATACAGAAAAGAAAACCTGTGATGCTGACTGTAAAAAAGAATGCTGTACAAAAGGTGATGCTGAGAAAAAAGCATAAATTTTATCTTAAAAATAAAAATCAAGCTCCTCTTTTGAGGGGCTTTTTTTATGCGTTTATATTATCTTTGTAAAAACATTTCTTCTGATGAAAAAACATTTTCCGCTCATAGTAAAAATTTCGTTGATTGCTGTATACCTTATTTTTTTAGCAGGATCTGTAGTTCGTATGACAGGATCTGGAATGGGCTGCCCAGATTGGCCAAAATGTTTTGGATATTACATTCCGCCAACCTCAGAAGAACAAATTACTTGGCAACCTAACACTAAGTATGAAGAAGGAATGATAATCGTTAAAAACGAGGTTTTATTCGTTGCTGAGAGTGATGTAAAAACAACAGCAGAGTTTAACAATAATAATTGGATTAAATACACTAAACACAGCTACGCAAAATTTAATAAATTTCATACTTGGACAGAATATATAAATCGATTAGCTTCTGTTTTAGCTGGGTTTACGTTTCTGTTTTTAATTTATGCTTCCACTAAATTCTGGAAAGCGAAGAAGTTAATTACGTTATTATCATTCGGTGCTTTCTTTTTAATGCTTTTTGAAGCTTGGCTAGGAAAAACGGTAGTTGATTCTAATTTAAAACCAACTATTATTACAATTCATATGGTGGCTGGTTTAATTATTGTTGCTTTATTACTTTGGTTATTATTTATAGTCTCTAATCGAAAAAACGTAGCTTATAAATTCAACTCATTATTTAGCAAGCTAGTACTAATTTCTGCTGCTTTCTCATTAGTCCAAATTGCAATGGGTACTCAAGTTCGTCAGTTTATAGATGAACAAGTAAAATTATTTGGTTTTGATAATAAGGAGTATAGCTTAATGAACCCTAGCTTTAAATTTTACTTTCACCGCTCGTTTACCATTGCAATTGTGTTGGTAAACATGGGAATATTTTACTTAAATCAAATTAAAAACTTAGGATATAAATTGGTAAACTGGATTGTATTTTTAATACTTCTAGAAACCGTTACCGGAATTTTAATGTATTATGCTGATTTTCCTATCGGAACCCAAGCAATACATTTACTTTCTGGAGCTATTTTATTCGGGTTACAATTTTACTTATTGTTACAAAATAGGAGTTTAGAAGAATAAGATTATAATAACTAAACCACATAAAAATTCTAGCCCCGATTGTAGCATTTGCTTGAGCTCCTCGCAGAGAGCGAGTGCGGAAAGCGGGAAGTAGCTTCAACAAAAATTAATCCTCCCACTCTAAGGTTTCTAACATATGAATCATATCTTTTTTGATATATTCAACTGCAGGCAAAATAGAGTCGTAATTAGGTTTTGTGTAAAAAAACAGCGATCCTTTTAAAAAATGTTTTGTGCTATCGGTAACATGAAATTGTATTTGTGACGCCGCATTTCCTGAGATTTCACACATTTTACCATATATTTTTTTATCGGTATCCGCATAATCTCTCCATGAAATATGATCTGCTTTTACGGTATGCTCTAGCACCAATTTTTCAGCTTCAAGCAGCAATTCTTTTAAATTATCATTTACAGGTCGGTACGTAATATCTACCGAAGCCTTTAATTTAGGATATTGAATTTTTAACCAATTTTGCGGCAAAGCTTTAACAGTCGTGTTTTTTGCAACATCAAAACGGTAAGGTCTTGTTTTATTTAACTTATTGTATGTTGTTTCTGGATACTCAAGACTTAAATAACCTTTAGGTTTTGGCAAACTTTCTTCACCACAACTTAATAATAACATTGCTGACATCAACAATAAAAATTTATGCATTTCGTGTTGCTTTTACTTGTTTTATACGCTTCTTATCTAACGCTTCTATAGTAAACGTATAAATGTTAAAGATTATTTTCTCGCCTTTTTTAGGAAACCGACCAGACACTTCTAAAATAAAACCCGCTAAGGTTTCGCTTTCTCCTTTTAACTCTTCAAATTTTTCTTCATCATCATCATCTAATACACGACAAAAATCTTTAATAGTTGTTTTTCCTTCAAAAATATAATTGTTTTCATCAATTTTAGAATACGTTAAATCATCATCATCAAATTCGTCATTTATATCTCCTACAATCTCTTCTATGACATCTTCTAACGTTACAATTCCACTTGTTCCACCATATTCATCTACAACAATTGCTAAGTGTTTTTTCATCTCTTGAAACTCGCTTAACAAATCATCTAACTTTTTATTTTCTGGTATAAAAAAAGCTTCACGTAATAATTTTTGCCACTGAAAACTCTTTTTATTTAAATATGCTAATAGATCTTTTGCATATAAAACACCTCTAATATTGTCTATATTTTCGTGATAAACAGGAATTCTTGAATACCCATTTTTTAAAATCATCTTTAAAACCTCTTCATACGAAGTATCGTCTGCAATTGCACAAACATCGGTTCTAGGTTTCATTATTTGCACTGTTTCTGTATTACCAAAACTTACAATACCTTCTAATATTTTTTGTTCTTCTTTTGTTGTTGCTCCGCTTGAAGTTAATTCTAAAGCTTGTGATAAACGTTCTACAGAAAGGTTATTATTCTTGTTTCCTAGTTTATTTTCTACAATACTAGTTAACTTTATAAGAGGTGTGCTTAGCGGAGTTAAAAGAATATTTAAAACCTGAATAGGCTTCGCCATAAAACTTGCAAATTTCATCGACTTTCTAGTCGCGTATACTTTTGGTAAAACCTCACCAAATAATAGAATTAAAAAGGTTACTAAAACAACTTCTATTAAAAATTTTATTCCACTAGAAAGTCCGCTAAAAAAAACTTCACCTAAGGAGGCAAATATTAGTACAATAAGAATATTTATAAAATTGTTTGTTATTAAGATTGTTCCTAATAATTTCTTCGGATCCTCTAGAAGCGAAACAACGGTATTCTGTCTTTTTGATGAAGATGAAAGTTCGTCTATTTGAGTTTGTGAAATCGAAAAAAAAGCTACTTCGGTTCCTGAAACCAAAGCTGAGCAAACTAATAAAAAAAGTAAGGCAAAACAGTTTATTGTGGTTAACCAATTAATGGTTGATAAAACTAAAAACAAGGAGTTGGGTTCTGTATCCAATTTTTATAATTTAAGTAAACTAAAATGGTAAATCATCATTAGTATTTGTAGCCGACGTATTAGATTCGGTATTATTTTTTTGTGTTATTTCGGTATTAGACCCTCCACTTGTAAGGTCTTTTTTTGTTGACAGAAAAGTCATTTCTTGTACCTGAATTTCTGTAGCATAACGTTTTTGACCGTCTGCTTCGTACTGACGTGTTTTAATTCGCCCCTCACAATACACTTTATCTCCTTTTGTTAGATATTTTTCACAAATTTCTGCCAATTTATTACGTACAACAATATTATGCCATTCTACATTGGTTACTTTCTCACCTGTTTGGCGATTTGTATAGGCTTCGTTTGTTGCCAAAGGAAAACGACCAATAGCATTACCGCCTTCAAAATAATGCATTTTTACAGCATCACCTAAATGACCTATTAGAATAACTTTATTAATTGTACCTGCCATAAATTCGTTGTATAAAATCAAATATACAAAATTTACTATTTGTTCTCTGAAAATTCGTTTAAAAACTTATCAATTAAAACAGGCACAGGGTATTGCTTAATATCTTGCCATGGAATAGTTTTTTCTTGGGAATTTGAAACTTTAACAATCCAAAATTTTGTAAATAGATGCTGATGCGATAATTTATGAACAATATCTTCTTTATTAAATAAAGACAACGAAGTTTCCTGAGGGAAAAGTAATGAGAATTGCTCGCTAGCGACTAATGTTCTTTCTGAAATTGGTTCTTTTGTTTCAACTAATGGGAATTGATACATTCCTTGCCAAATACCTTTACCTATTCTTTGCTCGATAATTGTTTCATTATTATCTGTAATAACCACCAAGAAATTAAAAAAACGCTTTTTAATTTTAATTTTCTTCTCTTTTACAGGAAGCTCTTTTATTTTGTTTTTGGCCAAAGCGATACAACTTTCAGATAACGGGCAAGAATTACATAACGGATTTTGTGGTTTACATTGCATTGCCCCAAAATCCATTATAGCCTGATTATAAGTTCCTGGTTGAGAAACATCAATTAATTTTTGCGCTAATTCTTTAAATTCCTTTATTCCTTTTGATGAGTTTATTGCCGTATTAATGCCATAATAACGCGCTAAAACTCGGTACACATTTCCATCAACAACCGCTACAGGCTCATCATAACAAACAGAAGCTATTGCAGAAGCTGTATAATCTCCAATTCCCTTTAATTTTAAAAGCTCTTTATAGTTTTTCGGAAAAACTCCGTTAAATTCGTTAGCTATATGTTTAGCGGTAAAATGTAAGTTTCTCGCCCTTGAATAATACCCTAAACCTTGCCATAATTTAAGCACTTTACTTTCATCTGCTTCTGCTAAATCAAATACAGTTTCAAACTCACTGGTAAAGGTCGTAAAATAGGGTAACCCTTGTGCTACTCTTGTTTGTTGCAGCATAATTTCGCTTAGCCAAACCAAGTAAGGGTCTTTAGTTTTACGCCAAGGCAAATCTCTTTTATTTTTTAAATACCAGTAAATAAGTTGGTTAGCAAATATCATTTATGTAAATTGAGCAAGCGAAAGTACAGTATTTTATTTAGATTTTTTTATTCTTATTATTTTCGGAATAGATTAATTATCATATATTTGCACCCTCATTTTTAAAAATAAATTCAAAATATATATAGAATGACAAAAGCAGATATCGTATCTAAGATTTCGGATAAGAGTGGAATTGAAAAAGCAGATGTTTTAGCAACTGTTGAAGCGTTTATGGACGAGGTAAAGGATGCATTAG
>CAXHZZ010000073.1:0-10625 GCA_964021635.1 uncultured Tenacibaculum sp. | reverse complement strand
CAACTATAAATGTTTCTAATTTAGAAAACGGAATGTATATTCTTGAAATTAATGACGGACAAAGAGCGTTTACTAAAAAGTTTATCAAAAAATAATTATATGAAATTATAAAAAAGGGAAGCAATTAGCTTCCCTTTTTTTTATGCCTAAAATACAAGTTCTAAATATCTATGGTGTTTTTAGATTTGTCAGAAACAAATACATACGTAAATAACCACATAAGGGTAAATGTTGGTATCACATCTAAACCAGGCATTGCTTCTTCTACAAGAGTAACACCGGCTGCTATTTTACCTTTACCTCCTTTATACATTTTAGTCATTAAATACGCTGCTACTGGCGCCCACACAACATCTATTAATTCACCTACACCAGGTATTATATATGATACAAGTCCTATTGCATCAAACAATAAACTTAGCCCTAAGTTTTTATATTTATTTTTTTTATCCATTTATTAAAAATTAATTCTTTTTGTAACAAATCAAAATTCAAGCCAAAATTTTTGATTTTTAACTCTGTAAATTAATATGTTTGCTCTAAAATACTAAAAACGAATGATTTTCTCTGATTTCATAAGTCAATTAGAAGAATTTAAGAACAAACCTTTAGGAGGCTTGGCTTCTCAACTTAAACTTGCTCCAAAGTTAAGAACACAATTTCCTCAAGAATTAATAGACAGTAAAAAGCCAAAAAGAGCTGCTGTTTTGGCATTGTTTTATCCTGATAAAAATAATGAAACACGGTTTTTATTAACACAAAGAGCAAAATATAAAGGAAAACATTCGGCTCAAATAAGTTTTCCGGGTGGTAAAACAGATAAAGATGACATCAACTTTAAAGCAACTGCTTTAAGGGAAACATTCGAAGAAGTAGGTGTTATTTCTGATGATATAAAAATTGTAAAGCAACTTTCTGATTCTTACATACCTCCTAGTAATTTTCTAGTTGCTCCGTTTATTGGAATAGCAAAAAAACAACCACTTTTTAAACCTAATTATGAGGTTGAAGGTATTATAGAAGTTTTGTTGAGTGATTTATTAGATGAAAATAATTTAAGCGCTATTGAAATGGAAACCACATACATGAAAAACATCTCCGTACCATGCTTTAAACTAAATGGTTATATCGTTTGGGGAGCTACAGCAATGATGCTTTCTGAAATTAAAGATTTATTTAAACAGTAATGTTTTCTATTTCTTTTGTAATTTAGCCTTTACACTAAAAAAATAATCACAAATGCCTTTATTTAAAAGGAATCCTTTCGGACATATTTTATTCATAAAACGCTTTCTTATTCAAGTATTAGGCGTTATTTCACATGGTCGTTATCGTAAATTTAATAATTTACAAATTGAAGGTATGGATATTCTTCGAAATCTTCCTGACAAAAACGTATTATTCATATCTAACCATCAAACTTATTTTGCGGATGTAGCTTCTATGTTTCATGTATTTAACGCTGCTTTAAAAGGCCGTGATGATAATATTAGAAACGTAGGTTATTTATGGAACCCTAAATTAAACTTATATTATGTTGCTGCTGGTGAAACAATGCGATCTGGTATACTTCCTAAAATATTTGCATATGTAGGCTCTGTTTCTGTAGAAAGAACCTGGAGGAGTGAAGGAAAAGATGTTAAAAGACAGGTGAAAATGTCTGACATTTCTAACATAAGTAAAGCCTTAGACGATGGTTGGGTTATAACTTTTCCTCAAGGTACTACTACACCCTTTAAACCTATTAGGCGTGGTACAGCTCATATTATAAAAACATACAACCCTGTTGTTGTTCCTATTGTAATTGACGGTTTTAGACGTTCTTTTGATAAAAAAGGCTTATTAATTAAAAAGCGAAATGTTTTACAATCAATGGTTATAAAAGAGCCTTTAAAGTTTGATCATGAAACTGATGATGTAGCCAGTATAGTTGAAAAAATAGAATACGCAATAGAACAGCATCCATCATTTTTAAAAGTGTTAACTCCCGAACAAATTAAACAAGAGCAAGAATATCGTGAAAAACGACGTTTTTGGGGAGCTGATTCTAACAAAGAAGAAGAGGAATAATTATAATATTACAATTTATGACTAAAAATAAATCAATCTTAAACGAGAAATCAATCAATTTCTTAGCAAAATATTTAAATAACGCTGCTCCTACTGGATATGAATGGGAAGGGCAGAAAATTTGGATGGATTATCTTAAACCGTATGTTGATGAGTTTATTACGGATACTTATGGATCGGCTGTTGGAGTAATTAATCCAGATGCTAAATATAAAGTAGTTATTGAAGGACATGCTGATGAAATCTCATGGTATGTAAATTACATCTCTGATAACGGATTAATTTACGTTATTCGTAATGGAGGTTCTGATCATCAAATAGCACCAAGTAAAATTGTAAATATTCACACTAAAAACGGTATTGTAAAAGGTGTTTTTGGGTGGCCTGCCATTCACACAAGAGACAAATCTAATGAAGAAGCTCCTAAACCTGATAATATTTTTATAGATACAGGATGCACCACTAAAGAAGAAGTTGAAAAACTTGGAGTTCATGTTGGTTGTGTGATTACATACCCAGATGAATTTCATATTTTAAACGGAGACAAATTTGTTTGTCGTGCTTTAGATAATAGAATGGGCGGATTTATGATTGCCGAAGTTGCGCGTTTATTAAAAGAAAACAACAAAGAATTACCTTTTGGGTTATATATTACAAACTCTGTACAAGAAGAGATTGGTTTGCGTGGTGCCGAAATGATTACCCAAACAATTAAACCAAATGTAGCTATTGTTACCGATGTAACTCACGATACTACAACCCCAATGATAAACAAGAAAAAAGATGGTCTTTTAGAAATGGGTAAAGGTCCTGTAATCGCCTATGCTCCTGCCGTACAGCAAAAGTTACGTGATTTAATTATTGATGCTGCCGAAGCAAACGAAATTCCTTTTCAACGCTCAGCTTTGTCAAGAGCTACTGGTACCGATACCGATGCTTTTGCCTACAGTAACGGAGGTGTTGCTTCTGCATTAATTTCTTTACCATTGCGTTATATGCATACAACGGTTGAAATGGTTCATAGAGATGATGTTGAAAATGTAATTAAAATGATTTACGAAAGTTTATTAAAAATTGAAGACGGAGAGGATTTTTCGTATTTTAAATAAAATATAAGTATCATTGTTAATGTAGCGAAGAGATCTCTACTTAAAAAAAGAGATTATTTCTTAATTAGAATGACAAATTTATACCAATAAAAAAGCCTCGAAAACATATGTTTTCGAGGCTTTTTTATTGGTATAATTACAACTGTTAGAGTTTAATTTCTTTTTGTTTCACCTCGTTTTTTTTACCTACAGATAACATATTTGCAAATAATTTATAAGCTCCCGAAACACCTACGGGTAACTCTCTAAAGAAACTTAAACCCGTATATATGTAATTTCCTTTACCGTATTTAGCAATTAACAAACTACCTTCTTTAGCTGATTCTCCTTTATCATTCATTGATAAGATTGGCGTATACTCTTTACTCCACTGATTCGGAAAATACAAGCCTCGTTCTTGAACCCAACCTTTAAAATCGGCTTCAGTAACTTTATTCGGGTAATTTAAAATTGAGTGGTCTTTAGCTAACAAAGTAACTGTTGCATTTTCATCTGTAACTCTATCTCTCGATAATTTTAACTCAAAAGGTGCCTTTACAGCTACTCTTCTATTCGTGTTGTATTGCACAATCATATTTCCACCACTTTTCACAAATGCTAACAAATGCTTTTGCTTAAACTGTAGTTCAGGTAACGTGTTATATGCACGAATTCCAACAACAATAGCATCAAAATCTTGCAAGTTTTTATCATTTATGTCTTTAGGATTTATTTCAATAACTGTGTATCCTATTTGACGTAAACTTTCTGGAATAGCATCTCCTGATCCTTGAATATAGCCTATTTTATCTCCTCTTTTTTTAATATTTAAACGAACAAGCTTTGCTTGTGATGGTAATAGAATAGATTGTTTAGGAATGTGATCGTAATTAATTTCGATTAACTCTTTACTATATGTTTCGTTACCAATTGTTGCTACTGCCTTTAAAACTCCTTCTGATTGATTTTTTGGTGGTGTAACTTTAAAATCCACTATTTGTTTATCTCCTTTTTGCTCGATATTAAAATTAGCCTTTTTAGGAGAAACCTGCCATCCGTTAGGAACCTGTAAAGAAACAATTCCTATTATATTTTTATCTCCAGAACGAACCTCTAAAGACACTTTTTGAGAAAGATCATCAGAAAAAATAATAACCTTACTTTTTAATTTAGTGGTTACTTTAGGTAACACCTCAAAAGGTTCATAAATTTCTCCTTTATCTCTTTTAGAATACCTGTAAACAACCGGAATTTTAAATGATATAGGTTGGTTCTCTATAATTAAATTATAAACGATGTTAATAGGTCTTTGGCTTTGCGGATTTCCTATTAGTTTTTTATTATCAACAGTATACATTCCTAAATCCCATGGTTTATTTAACCAATAAGGAGATGAATAATCAGCGTTTTTAATAGTAACACTTTGTTTAAAGTTTTGCTTTACATTAGGTGCTAAGATTAAATTTTTAGTAATTACTTTTTCGTTTGGTAATGTTTTAATTGATACTAATTCTATTACACTAGCACTTCTATTTAACGCTTCAAAATTAACTTCAAAATTACTATTTGATGTTGTGCTAGATTTATTTGCAGAAGCTTCTAAATACAAACCTGCACAGGCTTTAATTATCTGCTCTAACTCTATTGTTTTTATATTTTTCCAATGTGCATTTTTTAAGTTCTGAACCAACTTATATGCTTTCATTAATTCTGATAAATGCTTTGAAGGATTTACAAAATCGAAATTCTTTTCAACTTCATATAAAATATCACCAATTTCGCCTCCGCCTTCTACTCTATTCCACGTGGTATTTATACCAGAAAAAATATCTTTTTTATCCTTCGGGAAATCACCTTTTAAAAATTCAACATATTCGGTTTGACTTCCACGAGTTGTTAAGCGACCAAAACCTTGACATAAGTGTTGGCTACTAGCCATAGATGCCAATTCGTTGTTTGATAAACCTTTTAACGGGTAATAAGCACCAATATCAAAACTTAGCATCTTACTTTTATCTGCTTTATTAAAATTTTCTTGACTACCGTAAAACCACCAAGAAGTGTTAAAAAATAAACGTTGCGGTTGCCAAGCACTTGTATTTTTTAGTTGACTGGCATATTTTGTTTTATCATTTGCTAAATCAAAAGCTTCCATACTTAACATTGCCGATGAAGTATGATGACCATGTGTTGTACCTGGCGTTCGGTGATTAAAACGGTTTATAATTACATCTGGCTTAAAAGTTCTGATAGCCCAAACTACATCTGCTAAAACCTCCTCTTTATTCCAAATTTTTAAAGTTTCATCTGGGTGTTTAGAATACCCAAAATCGTTGGCTCTCGAAAAACGCTGTTCCCCTCCGTCAACTCTTCTGGCAGCTAATAACTCTTGTGTACGAATTACACCTAATAACTCTCTCATTTCTGAGCCAATTAAATTCTGACCTCCATCACCACGCGTTAATGATAAATAACCTGTTCTTGCTTTTTCTTTATTAGCTAAATAAGCGATTAAGCGGGTGTTTTCATCATCAGGATGCGCTGCGATATAAAGTGCAGAACCTAAAAAGTTTAATTTTTGAATTTTCTCGTAAATCTGATTAGAATTTAACTTTTGAGGTTTTTGAGCGAATATCGATATTGAAATCAATAAAAAAGAAATGCTAAAAAGCGTTTTTTTGTACATCTTTATTTTTTTGAATACTAAACTGTTATTGTAGCTAACAAATGTAGCTTATTTTAAAGAGAGCTATTAACTAATTAACAGAACTCTAACATTGTTTACTCTAAAAAAGAGTCGTTCTTAAAGCCTATTAAATATAATTTATCTTGTGCTCTGGTAACTGCAGTATATAACCAACGTAAATACTCAACGCTTGGTCCGTCAGGTAAATAAGGTTGCTCTATAAAAACGGTATTCCATTGTCCACCTTGAGATTTATGACAGGTCATTGCATACGAGAACTTTACTTGAAGCGCATTGAAATACTTATTCTTTTTAACGCCCATAAATTGCTTGTACTTCGATTTTTCATCAGCAAAATCTTCTTTTACAGCTTGATACAACTTATTAGACTCTTCATAGCTTAAAGAAGGGCTTTCACTAGAAAGTGTGTCTAAAAGCAATACTGTTTCAAAAGAGTTCATATCTGGATAATCAATCATACGAACCTCTACTTCAGCAAATTTAAATCCGTATAATTCTTTTATAGTATTAATTCGCATCACCTCACAGATATCACCATTTGCGATAAATCCTGCGGAAGAAGAGTCTTTTAACCAAAAATAATTGTTCTTAACAATCATTACATAATCTCCTGTAGAAATCTCATTTTCTTGTCCACGGATTTTAGTTCTAATTTGATCGTTGTATTGATTAGCTCTTTTATTTGAGCGTACTATAAAAGCGGTATCTTCTACCCCAATATCACCATCGTACGCCTGTGTAATAGCATCTTGTATATCGTAACTATCTTCTAGCCTGATAATATCTGGATAATTTATATCAAACTTAAAGTCGGTAACATTATTTTGAATTAATAAACGTAAATCGGTTGCATTGGCTAAAATACCTGAATTTTGTTGCTGACGTACTACTTCATCTAACTCAATTTCCGTTACTTCTTTGTTAAAGTCAAAAGAAAGTTTATCCGCCTCTAAAGCAGGACTTATTGTTAATTTAACAGGTGGCAACTGAGCTGTGTCTCCAATAAAAACAATTTTACAGTTTTTACCAGAGTATACAAAAGCTATTAAATCATCTAATAAAGAACCGTTTTCAAACAGTTTAGAGTTTTGACGGGCATCTGATATCATTGAAGCCTCATCAACTATAAAAACCGTGTTAATATGCTTATTAGGTTGCATTACAAAGCTAACACCACCATTACCTTCTTTTTTAGGAAAATAAATTTTTTTATGAATTGTAAATGCTTGCTTTTTAGAATAACCCGAAATTACTTTAGCAGCTCTACCTGTAGGTGCTAAAAGAACGGCCTTTTTACCGGCTTTCCATAAGTTATTTACTACGGTACTAATTATCGTTGTTTTACCCGTACCGGCATATCCTTTTAATAAAAACAAGGCATTGCTATTAGTATCAAACAAAAAATCGGTTAACTTATCTAATAACTCGTTTTGCTTTTGAGTAGGTTGGTACGGAAATTTACTGAGTATTTCTTTATAAAATTTGGGCGCTGTTTCTATCATATTTCAAATAATTGCCAAAGATAAATGTATTTATAGATAAAAATTTTCATGATTAAAAAAAAATTGTAGATTTGCGTATATCATATATTAAAACAAAAAAAATGAATTTATTATTAATGATTTTAGCAGCTGTTGTAGTTGCAATTCTTTTAGCTGTAATTATAGTTAAGTTTGTACCATTGAAAATGAGATGGTTAGTCTCTATTTTGTTATTAGCAGCTACTGTTCTCTTAGTAGTTAAAATTTATGGAGGTATAATGGAACCTATTCATTTTGCTAAAGAAAAAGAAGTACGTTTTGCTAAGGTTATTAAGAATTTAAAATTAATTCGTGATGCTGAAGTTAAATATAAAGAGGTTTATAGAACTTATACAAACAGTAAAGATTCTTTAATTAACTTTATTGAAAACGGTAAATTAGCATTAATTGAAACAAAAAACATCGAAGAGAAAGTTGATAGAGGTGGTGGTATTTTTATTACTGTTTCTAAAAAGCAAATTGATACTATTGGTTATGAACCAGTAGCAAAATATTTTGAAGGTGAAGACTACAAAGGAATGTTTAATGTTCCTGGAACAGATAAGCAATTTGAAATTGCTACAGGTAAAGTAGAAAAAGTTGCTGGTTTAGAAGTTCCTGTTTTTGAAGTTAAAGCAGATAAAGAACCTATCTTAAAAGGCATGAGTACTTCTTTAGTGAAACAAGAATTAGAAGCTTTAGAAACTGATCAAATTAAAGGAGCTTATGTTTCTGTTGGTTCATTAGATGAAGTAACTACTGGTGGTAACTGGCCTCCTTCTTACGATAAAGGTGAAGCGGTTGTTAAAGAAGACTAAAAAAAGTAGCGTTATAGCACAAAATAAAAATCTATCCATCCAATTTAGTTTGGATGGATTTTCTTTTTGTATCTCTAATTCAGATTCAAAAGAAACAGTATTGTTTAGTGAATATATATTCGAGGCTTCACTACCTTCTCCTGAATTTTTATTAGATAAAATTATTAGCATTTTTGCTACTGATAAAGATTTACAACAAGATTTTAAAAGTGTTTTTGCTATTCATCAAAATAACTTAGCTACTCTTGTACCCAACGAATATTTTGATAGAAGCTGCTTAGAATCTTACTTAAAATTTACAGTTAAAACTCTTTTCACTGACTTTATTACGTATGACTCTTTAAAAACTATAGAGGCTAATACCGTATACATTCCTTATGTGAATATCAATAATTATCTGTTTCAAAACTTTGGTGAATTCGAATACAAACATCATTCAACTATTTTAATAGATAAATTATTAAATTATTCTAAAGAAGACTCTGAAAAGCAATTTTTCGTATACGTATTTCCTAATCAACTAGATATTGTTGTTTGTCAGCAAGGCAATTTAATTTTACATAATTCATTTTCTTACGCTACAAAAGAAGATTTTTTATATTACATTTTATTTGTAGCCGAACAATTACAAATGGATCCTGATAAATTTCAATTAACTTTTTTAGGTAATATTGAAGAAGAGTCTGATCTTTATACAATTACCTATAATTACGTTCGTAATATTCATTTTTTAAAGCCTATCTTAAACTTTTTTACAGATAGCAAAGAGTTTTCAAATCATTCTAATTTCATCTTAGCAAACTAATGAGAATTATATCAGGAAAATATAAAAGCAGACGACTTTCTGCTCCGAAAAAATTACCTGTTCGTCCTACGACCGACATGGCTAAAGAATCGTTATTTAATATTTTAAACAACGATTATTATTTTGATAGTATTGCTGTATTAGATCTTTTTTCGGGTACTGGTAATATCAGTTATGAATTTGCTTCTCGCGGAACCTTAACAATACATGCTGTTGATGCTCATTTTGGTTGTATAAAATACATTAATGAAACTGCTAAGGAGCTTGATTTTGATATTAATACCTACAAAAGCGATGTATATAAGTTTTTAGAAAAAACAACCATAAAGTCGGATGTTATTTTTGCAGATCCTCCGTATGATTTTGAAGAAGAACAGTTTTTAAAAATTGCTGATCTTGTTTTTGAGCGCGAACTTTTAAATGAAGAAGGTACTTTAATTATAGAACACGATAAACATACCGATTTAACAAAACATCCAAACCATAGTTATGACAAACGTTATGGTGGTAATGTTTTTAGTTTTTTTGAAACAGAAACATCTACAGAAGAGTAAACATAAAAAAAGGAAGCTAATAAATTAGCTTCCTTTTTTTTATGTGATAATATATCTTATTAAGAATACATTTTCTTTCTTAATTCCTTCACCTTCGGATCAGATAAATAATCATCGAAAGTTGTGTACTTATCAATCACTCCTTTTGGTGTTATTTCAATAACTCGGTTTGCTACTGTTTGTGCAAACTCATGATCATGAGTAGAAAACAATATAGTCCCTTTAAAATTAATTAAAGAATTGTTTAAAGACTGAATAGATTCTAAATCTAAGTGATTTGTTGGTTCATCTAATAAAAGAATATTAGCTCTTGTCATCATCATACGAGATAGCATACAACGTACTTTTTCACCTCCAGAGAGCACATTACTTTTCTTTAAAGCTTCTTCACCAGAGAAAATCATTTTTCCTAAGAAACCTCTTAAAAACACTTCTTCTCTTTCTTCTTCGGTTTGTGCATACTGTCGTAACCAATCTACTAAATCTAATTCTCCGTTTTGAAAGAACGATGAATTATCTGCTGGTAAATAAGATTGTGTAGTTGTTACTCCCCAATTATATTTTCCTGAATCTGCTTCTTCGTTTCCTGAAATAATTTCATAAAAAGTAGATACAGCTTTAGAATTTTTTGAGATGATAGCTACTTTATCGCCTTTATTTAAATTGATATCAACATTAGCAAATAAAGGACTTCCTTCAAAGTTTTTGGTTAATCCTTCTATATTTAAAATTTGATCTCCGGCTTCTCTATCTCTATCAAAAATAATTGCTGGATAGCGACGACTAGAAGGTTTAATTTCATCAACATTTAACTTATCTATCATCTTCTTACGAGAAGTAGCTTGTTTAGATTTTGCCATGTTTGCAGAAAAACGACGAATAAATTCTTCTAATTCTTTCTTCTTATCTTCTGCCTTTTTATTTTGTTGTGCTCTTTGTTTTGCAGCTAACTGACTAGATTCATACCAGAAGGTATAGTTACCAGAAAAGTGATTTATTTTTGCAAAATCAATATCAGAAATATGTGTACAAACGGCATCTAAAAAGTGACGGTCATGCGATA
>CAXHZZ010000072.1:0-11201 GCA_964021635.1 uncultured Tenacibaculum sp. | reverse complement strand
TTGGCTATCTTAAAGTTAACATCGGCATCTAATAAAGCTCTACGAACTTCTTTTAGTGTTTCTGCAACATTAACTTCAGTAATTTTTCCGTGTCCTTTAAGCGTGTGTAACGCTTTATCTAACTTTTCACTTAAATTATTAAACATGTATCGGCTTCATTTTTAGAGGCACAAATATAGTAATTAGACTTTAGATGTTAGACTTTAGATGCTAGATTTTTAGTCTTTTTTAAGAAAAATAACTGATAAATAAGATTAAGGAAATTTTTAAGAAGGTTAAAAATTAAAAACTAATGTTTCTCTTTTAAAATAGTAGTGTGATGCTCGGTATGATAACCAGTCCACATAATA
The DNA here is from genome assembly GCA_964021635.1 of uncultured Tenacibaculum sp. GTDB lineage: Bacteria > Bacteroidota > Bacteroidia > Flavobacteriales > Flavobacteriaceae > Polaribacter. Next base: position 10,851 of record CAXHZZ010000072.1, on the reverse strand, counting down.
ATTTCTCTAATTGGCATTTTACCCATTAATGGATGTGGAAGAATTAAAGTGTTTAAATCCTTGTCTTTCCAACGTTTCGTTTTATGTTGTAGTTTTTTGTTTTGTACTTGAAGCGTTGCTAGTAATTGTTTAAATTCAGCTTTGGAAGGAGTTTCTACAGCAATATTAAATTTTTTGGCTCTTTCTTTATTTTTAGAAAGTTTCTCTTGATAACGTTTTGCAACTTCATCATAAGAACGAACTTCTCTATTGGCGCTTCCGAATTTATATTTCAATAAAAATTTAGGATAACTCAATGCTTTATTCACTTGTTTTATAGAAGCTACTAAATGAACAATATGCTGTCCTGTAGTTCATTTGTCTTCAGGTCCTTTTTCGAAAGAATCTTCAGGTTGTTTATCTATCCAATTAAATAATTCTTGATGTTTATCTTCTAATAAAGAAATTATTGATTCTTTTTTCATTTTTAAATAGGTTTTTTGGTGAGTCAAAGGGATTTGTTTTTTATAAATCATCTGTAAAATGTTTACGAGATTTTTTTTTGCTAAATTTTTCAGCATTATATTTTTTTGAGTTCCCTTTTGTTACAGATAAAGAATTCCAATTATCTCCATTTAAAAATTTACCTAAAAAAACGATTTGACCAATGTGGTACGAGTAATGACATAATTGTCTATTTATGGCTTCTGTTATGCTATGACCTTGATTTCTGATATAAATAATTGTATCAGAATTTTTTTCAGTTACACTGTTTAACGCATTAAATAAACATTGCCATCCTGTTTCCCAATAAGCGATAACTTCTTCTTGGTTGGTAAAGGAATTTATAAATTCATCATCTCGGTTCCGCCATTCTTTTTCTCCATCTTCAATTAAAAAATTAGTCCAACGAGAGCGCATATTGCCAGATATATGTTTTATAATTATGGCTATGGAATTATCCTCTTTATTTGGTGTCCAAAAAAACTGATCATTATTTAACTGCTCAAAAGTTTTATCACCTAAAAGTTTATAATATTCAAATTGTTTTATAGTACTTGACATGTAAGATGTATCCATAAAAAAAGAGCTGATTATATCAGCTCTAATGTACTATTTTAAATTGAATTATTTTTTAGGGATAAAATTTAGTGCAGCCCCATTAATACAATGACGAATACCTGTTGTTTTTGTTGGGCCATCATTAAATGCATGCCCTAAATGACCACCACAAGTATTGCATTTTATCTCTGTACGGGCATAACCTATTTTATAATCAACATCTAATTCTACATTTTTTTCTATAGCGCTATCAAAAGCAGGCCAACCAGAACGAGAATCATACTTGTTTTTAGATTTATACAGTGGTGTATTACAAGCGGCGCAAACATATAACCCTTTTTTATAATTATTATTTAAAGGGCTAGAATTCCTACGTTCAGTACCAGCTTTCCTTAGCACATAAAATTGCATTGGTGTTAAAATACTTTTCCATTCTTTAGTTGTTTTAGAAACTTTATATGTTTTTTTATCTTGAGAAATTCCCGAGTAATTAACAAATGATATTAAGAATAAAGCTATTAGAATTTTTTTCATAAATTACTGAATAATAAAATCAACAATATCAGAAGTTACCTTTTTGTTACGAAGTATTTTAGTATGACCTAAACCTTTGGTGATTAAAAGTTTTCCTTCTTTTGTGTTTTGACGAATATTCATTGCACAACTTACAGGAACGTCACCGTCATTAGAATCATGAACTATTAAAACAGGAATATTTATATTTTTAGCAACAATACTTGATGAGTGAACATCTATATCTGTATTCCATTTTTTATCAAAAATATTTTTCATTTTAGAGGCAACAATAGATTTTACTTTTAGGTTTTTAGTAAAGTTTAAAATAACGTCAGAAATTTTATCAGCAGCACCAACAGTTACCAACTTATTAATTTTAAAATTACCAGCCACACTGTTGTATAAACACATGCCACCAAAAGAATGCCCTACGGCAGCATCAAAAGGTCCAAACTGATTGTCTATTTCTGTAATGGTATCTAAAAACTCGGGCATCATGGTTGTTTTACCTTCAGAATTACCATGAGCAGGACCATCAAAAGAGATAACCATGTATCCTTTTTCTAAAAGTTTATCAGCAATCATAAACAACTGCGTGCTTCTTCCTGCCCAACCATGCACAAGTAAAACTTTCTTTTTAGAATATCCGTAAGATAAAATTTCTATCTCTTTGTTAATGTTAGGTATAGTTATTGTGCTAGTCTGTGCACTTTTTAGCATTACTTTTTCTCTTTTAGGGATACTATATTTTATAGGAGTGCTAAATAGTTTTATAGCAAATTTAGCCGCTAAGTTTTTTGAGAAAAATTGAATTATTTTTGCTAAAAGAATAATAGGTTTAGGAATACTTAAACTAGGAGGAAATAATATTGAATTTTTAAAATTCATGAATTAGTTTTTAAGATAAAGATAGAATTTGTAAATTTAAACATATAAGTTGTATAGTTTTTTGTGACATTATTTTTTTTGTGTGTCATAAAAACAGTTGTAATCAAAAATAAATAAAAATAATAATAAATGAAAAGAATTATAGCCTTAGGAATTGTTGCAATATTTTTAATACAATGTAGCACAGTGCCTATTACAGGAAGAAAACGACTTAACTTTGTGAGTGATGCAGAAGTATTACCTGCTAGTTTTGCACAGTATAAAGGTTTTTTGGCAGAAAATAAATTGTCTTCAGACATATCTAAATCAAACCAAATAAAAAAAGTTGGAAAAAATATTTCAGAAGCAGTAGATCGTTTCATGAGAGCAAACGGAATGAAATCTGAAGCAGATTCATATAAATGGGAATTTAATTTAGTTGAAGATAAAACTGTAAATGCTTGGTGTTTACCGGGAGGTAAAGTTGTTTTTTACACCGGTATTCTACCAATTTGTGCTAACGAAGATGGTATTGCTGCGGTTATGGGTCACGAAGTAGCACATGCCTTTGCAAAACATGGTCAAGAACGTATGTCTACTGGGCAATTACAGCAATTAGGTGGTGCAGCAGTTGCTTTGGGAACTAGAAATAGTAAAAATGCAGCCATTTTTAATACTGCCTATGGTTTAGGAACTCAAGTAGGAGTGATGTTGCCATTTAGTAGAAGTCATGAAACCGAAGCAGATAAATTAGGTTTAGTGTTTATGATAATGGCTGGTTATAAAGGTTCTGAAGCTGCAGAGGTTTGGGTACGAATGAGTCAACGAACAAAAGGACAAAAAGCTCCGGCAGAATTTATGAGTACACACCCTTCAAATCAAACTCGTATTAATACGCTTAGGTCTTATTTACCAGAAGCAAAAAAATTAGCAGCAAAATTTAATGTGCCTACAAAATAATAAGAGTGTAAGTTATTTTATATTATATTGCAAACCGTTCATTTTTATGAGCGGTTTTTTTATTATAAGAGATTAGATACATGTACAAAATAGGAGATAAAAAATTAATCAATGCATGGGCATTTTACGATTGGGCAAACTCAGTATATTCATTAGTAATTAGTACTGCTGTTTTTCCGTTATATTATAGTGCTATAACAAAAGGTAAAACAGTTCGTTTTTTAGGAATGGATTGGGAACACCCAGATAGCTTATATAGTTATGCCTTATCATTTTCTTTTTTAGTGGTAGCACTTATTTCTCCAATTTTATCAGGAATTGCTGATTATACAGGAAGTAAGAAGAAATTCATGAAGTTTTTCTGTTGGATGGGAGGTTTATCTGTAATTGCATTGTATTTCTTTGATGGCGTAGATACGGTTTGGATTGGTATTTGGTTTACTATTTTAGCAAGTATTGGTTTTTGGGCAAGTTGGGTTTTTTATAATGCTTATTTACCAGAAGTAGCTCTGCCAGAACAGCAAGATAGGGCTAGTGCAAAAGGTTTTATCTACGGATATATTGGTTCAGTGATTTTATTAATTATAAATTTAGGAATGATTATGTTTCCTGAAACATTAGGCATTACATCAGGTATGGCATCTCGACTCTCTTTTGTGATGGTTGGTATTTGGTGGATTGGTTTTGCTCAAATAACCTTTCGTCGTTTGCCAGGAGATATTTATAATAAACAACCTGATAATGATTATATATGGAAAGGCTATAGAGAGCTTAAAATTGTATTTAAAGAAGTGTTAAATTACCCCACATTAAAACGGTTTTTATTAGCTTTTTTCTTTTTGAGTATTGGTGTGCAAACCATCATTTTAATGGCAGCTATTTTTGGGTCTTCTGAATTGGGCTTAGAATCAACCAATATGATTGCTACCATATTACTGGTACAAGTTGTAGCTATTTTCGGGGCCTTAATTTTTTCTAGGTTTTCAGATAAATACGGAAATTTTAAAGCCTTAAAATTGACTATTGCTATATGGATGCTTGTTTGTTTTTTTGCATTTTCATTAGATAAATCTCAAGAAAATGTAGCGCTATATTTTTATGGGTTAGGAGGGTTGTTAGGTTTGGTACAAGGTGCTATACAATCATTAACAAGATCTACGTATTCAAAATTATTGCCAGATACAGAAGATCATGCAACGTATTTTAGTTTTTATGATGTAACAGAAAAAATAGCAATTGTTTTAGGAACTTCTGTTTACGGAGCATTATATGCAATTACCGATTCTATGCAATGGTCAGTTTTATGTTTGGCTATTTTCTTTTTAATATCATTCATTATTTTAAGCACGCTAAAGAGAACTAAATACGTAGCCTAATTTTAAAATGGAGCAGGAGAAGTAAATTGTACTTCCTTTTTGCTAATAGGATGCCTAAAAATTAAGTTTTCTGCGTGTAAATATAATCTGTTAGCTTTTTTACCATATAAATCATCACCTACAATAGGTATGTTTAAACCTAATTGATGTGCTGCATGTACTCGTAACTGATGTGTGCGACCTGTAATAGGGTGAAAATATACTTTTGTTTTGTTGTCTATAACTTCAATAGTTTCCCATTTAGTAAGCGCTTTTTTACCACCTTCATAACACACTAGCTGTTTAGGTCTGTCATTTAAATCAACTCTTAACGGCAAGTTTATTTGACCATCTTTTTTTTGTAAAATACCATCTAATAAAGCAACATAGCGTTTTTTTATAGTTCGGTTGATGAACTGCGCTTGTAAATTTTTATGAATAATTTTGTTTTTGGCGATCAATAAAATACCGGAAGTAGACATGTCTAAGCGATGAACAATTAATGGCCCAGTAGCATTTGGATATTCTTTTTTAATTCTACTATACACCGAGTCTTTAACTTCTTTTCCCGCTACAGATAATAATTCGTGTGGTTTGTTGATTACAAGTAAATACTCATCTTCAAATATAACCTCAATTTCTTTTTTAGTTTGAAACTGCTCTATTAGCGGATTTTCATCAACAGTTAAACCTTGTAGCATATGATATAAGATAGGTTTACATTTACCGGTACATGCCGAATAATAATGTTGGTGTTTTCGAATAGCAGTAACCGATGGTTTTCCCCACCAAAATTCAGCCATACAAATAGGGGTTAGATTGTTTAAAAAAGCATATTGCAATAATTTCGGAGCACAACAATCACCAGCGCCGGCAGGAATATTTTGAGTTGAATCTTTAAAAATAGTTAGTAGATTCTCCTTTTCATTTTTAGCATTTAAGAACTTATATTGTTTAAATATTTCTAGCTGACCAGCAGCAGAAAACTTTTTTCGTTCTTGTTTTAATTGCTCTATTTGTTGTAGGTAATTATTGTATTTTTCTTGTAAAGGAGTTATTTGAGTATTTAAAAAAAATTCATATTCACGTAAATAAAACTCCTCATTAATATTAATTTGATTGTCTTGCTTAGAGAGCTTTTTTCTTAATTTTCTGCGAGCTTTAATTATCTTTTTTTCTTCATTTAAAAGAGTTTCATTTTTAGATACCCTTTTTAAATATGATTTTTTAATTTTTAAATAATCAATGTTGCTTTCTAATTCAGAAAGTTGAAGATTAATTTGGTTGTTTTTTTCTTCTGTTTTTAAGAATACTCCGTTCTCAACTAAAACATCGTATACTGGAGGTACGAATTTTTTATGAAGAGTTGTGCCGGCAATTTTCCCTGAAAAAGCCGCTAAATAACCTATTTTACCATCATTTTTTTTAACTACCAATACTCCAAACATTTTACCCAAAGCATCTTTGCTATTAGGGTTTATTAAGCCGAAGTTATGATTTAAATCTGTTTGATTTTCTAAATAGTTTTGCAGTTCTTTAGCGGCTATTTTTGCCAAAGAATGTGGTATGTAATTATGAGGGTAATCAAATTTATTAGGTTGTGATATCTCACTAATTTTTGTTGTAAATGAAATTATTTTATTCATGATAAAAAAAAGTGTTGCTTTCACAACACTTTATAAAGTTAAGAATTATATATTTTATCATATAAATCTTTATAAATTTCTTTGATAATTTTACGTTTCATTTTCATAGTAGGAGTAAGGTGTCCTCCATCTATAGACCATTCTTCAGGAGTTAATTCAAATCGCTTAATAGCTTCCCATTTTCCAAATTTAGAATTACATAGCGTAACTTCCTCTTGAATTCGTTCAATTACTTTTTGGTTTTTGATTAAATCACTATTTGTATTTAAATTAATATGGTGTCTTTGCGCCCATTCTCTTACAAAAGCAAAATTAGGTTGAATTAAAGCTGCTGGCATCTTTTCTCCTTCACCAATAACCATAACTTGTTCTATAAAGCGAGATTGTTTTAATTCCCCTTCTAATAATGGCGGAACTACATATTTACCTCCAGAAGTTTTAAACATTTCTTTAGTACGTCCAGTAATTTTTAAAAAGCCATCTTTGTCTAGCTCTCCTTTATCACCAGTATAAAAATAACCATCTTTTAAAACTTCAGCTGTTTTTTCAGCATCTTTATAATATCCTAACATTACATTAGGTCCTTTTACTAAAATCTCACCAGTTTCAGCAAATTTTAATTCTAATCCGTCTATTAATTTACCTACAGTACCTGCTCTGAATCCACCATTTCTAACATCGTTTACTGTTATTACTGGAGAAGTTTCGGTAAGACCGTAACCTTCCATAACGGGCATACCTGCTGCTGCAAATATTCTCGTTAAGCGTGGTTGTAATGCGGCAGAACCCGAAACCATTAACTTTAAATCACCACCTAAGGCTGCTTGCCACTTAGAGAAAATTAATTTACGAGCAATACTTAATTGTTTTTCATACCACCAACCGTTAGCACCATACGGCTCATATTTTAAGCCTAATTCAATAGCCCAAAAGAATAATGCTTTTTTTACTCCTGTTAAATCAGCTCCTTTAGCATAAATTTTATCATAAATTTTTTCATACAATCTAGGAACTGCAGTCATTACATGGGGTTTAATTTCTTGTGCGTTTTCGCTTAGTTTATCAATACCTTCTGCAAAATAAATAGAAACACCACAGTATTGATATAAATACAATATCATACGTTCAAAAATATGACAGATAGGTAAAAAACTTAATCCACGTTCTTTTCCATATAAAAGAGGAACTCTCTTTTCGCTAGCTAAAACATTAGAAACAATGTTTCCGTGAGAAAGCATAACTCCCTTTGGTCTTCCAGTTGTACCAGAAGTATAAATTAAGGTTGCTAAACTATCAGAAGTAACGGCGTTTTTACGTGCTTCAACTTCATTCTGATTACTTGTGTCTTCACCTAATTCTAAAATTTCTTTCCAACTTTTTTCATTGGCAATGTCATCAAAAGTAAAAACTCCTTTTAATTTAGTATTCCCTTTAATTTGATTTAATTTATCTAAAACAACCTCATCAGAAACAAAACAATAAATAGCTTCAGAATGATTTAAAACATATTCGTAATCTTCTTTCGAGATGGTTGGATAAATAGGTACATTTTGTGCACCAGTTTGTAAGATACCGATATCGCAAATATTCCATTCAGTTCGGTTATTTGTAGATATTACAGCAATCTTATCATTAGGTTGTATGCCTAAACGCAATAAACCTCTACTAATGGTGTTAGCTTTATCTATATATTCATTGGTAGATATTGATTCCCATTTACCGTTATATTTGGTAGTAAGAGCTTTTTCTAAATTATAAGTTTCTTGTTGATAATATGGGAAATCAAAAAGACGAGTAATTTTAATCGACATAAAGTTAATGTTTTTGCGCCTTGCAAAATAGGTAAAATAGCTTGATTCTACAAGTTTAAGCTTACTGGTTGATTTATTGAGAATTATATATTTTTTTATATAAATTTTTATATTTTTCTAAGATAATTTTTCGTCTCATTTTCAATGTAGGTGTTAAATGACCAGCGCTAACAGTCCATTCATCAGTCGTAATTTCGAAGCGTTTTATTTGCTCCCATTTACCAAATTTTTTGTTGTAGTGATTAATTTCTTGTTGAATTCGGTTAATCAGTTTTTGGTTGGTAGAAATATCGTTTAGAATATAACTGTGTCTTTTTGCCCATTCGTTTACAAAATCGAAAGAAACTTGAATTATAGCAGCAGGCATTTTTTCATTTTCACCAACAACCATAACTTGTTCTATGAAGCGAGATTTTTTTAATTCGCTTTCTAATACAGCAGGGGCTATATATTTACCACCCGAGGTTTTAAAAATCTCTTTTTTTCTATCAGTAATTTTTAAAAAACCTTCATCGTCTATTTCTCCAATATCACCGGTATGTAAATATCCGTTTATAATAGTTTCGTTAGTTTGTGTCTCGTTTTTATAATAGCCCATCATAATATTAGGGCCTTTAACTAAAATCTCTCCATCAGCGGCAATTTTTACGTTTACATTTTTAATAGTTTTACCTACAGTACCTATTTTAAAGCCTTTATTACGCATATCTGTTACAGAGATGGCAGGTGATGTTTCGGTCATTCCGTAGCCTTCAAAAACAGGTATGCCAGCGGCAGTAAACGTTTTTATTAAACGAGGTTGCATTGGTGCGCTTCCGGCAAGCATAAAGTCTAACTTACCACCTAAAGCTTCTTTCCATTTAGAAAAAATAAGTTTGCGAGCTATTTTTAATTGAAATTCATACCACCAACCATTTTCTTTATAGGGTTTGTATTGCTCTGCTAGTTTTAAAGACCAAAAGAATAAACGTTTTTTTAAACCAGTTAAATTACTTCCTTTATCAACAATTTTATCAAATACTTTTTCTAATAACCTGGGTACTACAGCCATAAAATTGGGTTGTACTTCCTTTAGGTTTTCGCCAATTTTATCGATGCTTTCGGCAAAATAAATTTCAAATCCCATGTATTGGCAATAGTAAGAAGCTGCTCTTTCGAAAATATGAGAAATAGGAAGGTAGCTAATAGCTCTTTTTTTATGATGATGTAAATCTAGTGATTCGGCTACTGCAAAAATATTGCTAACTACATTTTCATGAGAAAGCATAACACCTTTAGGCGTACCTGTGGTACCTGATGTATAAATTATTGTAGCTAAATCTGTGGCTTTCACCGAATCCTTTTTTTTGTTAATAAGGGGTTGGTTTTCTTCATTTCCTCCTAAAGATAAAAAAGAGTTCCAGCTATAATCTGTAGAAATATTTTCAAAAGTGAAAACTTTTTTAAGTTGTGTTTGATCTTGAACTGCAAGCACTTTTTGGTATAAATCATTATCAGAAACAAAGCAATAAATACTATCTGAATGATTTAAAACATATGCATAGTCCTTTTCAGAAAAAGTAGGGTATAGAGGTACATTAATAGCTCCTATTTGCAAAATACCGATATCTAATATATGCCATTTCGGTTGGTTTTTGTTGGTAATAACTGCTATTTTATCTCCGGGTTTTATTCCTAAGTTTAATAAAGCGCTACTTACGGTGTTTGCACTTTTAATATAGTTTTTTGTTGATGTATTAACCCAAGTATTCTTTTCTTTTGAAGCAAAGCATTTTTTTTGAGGATATTTGCTAAGTTGGTAATAAGGAAAGTCGAAAAGACGTGTAACTTGTATTGGTTTATGCATATAAATCGATTTTGCATAAATCTATAAAAAATAAGTTTATAAAAATAAATTGTTTTTATTAGTTAGCTGCTTTAAAATACACCCAATGATTATTTTCTTTACCAAAAGATGAATTTTCGTGTATAACATCAATTTCACCATTTTCTATAAAAAAGGCTTTAAATTCAACTGTTCCGGTTAAATCTGTTTTAGTTCCTTTTGTAGTATTTAGTACTTCTAATTTAATCCACTCAATAGATTTTGTCCATTGTAAAATTTCTTTATTTTCTTTATCAGAAGGTCGAACAGTTGATTGGTGACTTTTTTTTAAGTAGTTAATATTAGCCAATACAAAAGCACTGTATCTTGATCGCATTAAACCCTCAGCAGTTAAGACAGTTTGTATGTTTTGATGTGCTTTTTCACAGCAATCACTATATTTTTTAGACGGACTACAAGGACATTGCATAATACATAATTAATTTAAAACCTCATTTTCTTTTATTCTAAAACAACGTTCTTTACCTAAAAATAATGGATTTCCATGTTTTTCAGACCAAAATCCATCTAAAATATCTTTAGAGATACAACGATAAACAACAACACCTTTATAAGTATTTTTATCTGTTCCTTGATATTTAAAATTAATAACCAAAATGTTATCATTAAAAAAACCGGTTCCAACTTGCGCTTGTTCCTCATTAATAAGCCACTTCGCAATAATACGATTATTAACATCCAAACTTAAAGATAATACACCTTTGTATGAGTGCTCTTCGGCATCTTGATTGTTACCAATAATATTATAATTACCAACTAAATCTTGAATG
>CAXHZZ010000071.1:0-11892 GCA_964021635.1 uncultured Tenacibaculum sp. | reverse complement strand
TTTCGCTACCTATTTTAGCATAAAAGACGATGTGTAATAACACATCGCCTAATTCCTTTTTTATTTCTTGTAAATCATTGTCTAGAATAGCATCTCCTAGTTCGTAAGTTTCTTCAATTGTTAAATGACGCAGACTTTCTAAGGTTTGTTTTTTATCCCACGGACACTTCTCACGAAGTTCATCCATAATATCTAACAAACGGTTAAAGGCGTTTAATTGTTGCTTACGAGTATTCATGATTTATTTATCTTCTTCTTCAGTAGTTGCTACTTTATCTAAAGAACTAAAGTCAAAATCCGACTGCGCTAAAGTATTGTACCATTGAATTACCTTTTTAATGTTTGATGCATAAACACGCTCTTCATCATAACCCGGTAAAATTTCACTAAAATAAGCCGTTAATTTAGCATTGCTTTCTTTGTGAGAGATTCCTTCTTTACCATCTTCTTTATCAGCCATGTTTTTAAGTACAACAGCTAAAGGCACTTCTTCTTCGTATGTATAAATTGCAATGTTTTCTAATAAACTAACATTGTGTGTTGCTGTAATAGGAAAACGCTTTCCGTCTACAATAGATCTTACGATTACCCCTGTTTTTGTTTGAGATAAGATTTGAAATAATCCTGGTTTACCAGTAACTGCAATAATTTTATTAAATTCCATATTATAATATTTTTAATGTCTTGATAGACTATTTTCTTTTGGCATTAGGGAAACGCATTCTGTAACCAGCTTGTACTTTTCCTTTTGATATGTTTTCTAATTTTTTTTTGATCAACCTCTTTTTTAATGAAGAAAGTTTGTCGGTGAATAAAACACCGTCAATATGATCGTATTCGTGCTGAAAAACACGGGCAGCTAATCCACCTAAAACTTCCGTATGCTTTTCGAAATTTTCATCTTGATATTCAATCGTAATCGTTTCTTGACGAAAAACATCTTCACGAACATCAGGAATACTTAAACAACCTTCGCTAAAAGCCCACTCTTCACCTTCTTCTTTAATTATTTTTGCGTTTATAAAAACGCGATTAAAGGTTTCTAAAACTTTTCTGTCTTCTTCTGATAAATCTTCATCATCTGCAAAAGGAGAAGCATCAATTAAAAACAAACGAATGTCTTTTCCTATTTGCGGAGCAGCTAAACCTACACCTTGTGCATTATACATTGTTTCTTTCATATCGGCAATTAGTTTTTCTAACTGCGGATAGTCTTTATCGATCTCTTTTCCTACTTTACGTAATACGGGATCTCCGTAAGCAACAATGGGTAAAATCATTTTTTTAATTTTTTTAAGGATTGCGAAAATACAAAGAATCGGTTGTCTATAAAATTATTTGTTGTACAAATACGATTGTAAAATGATTGTAGCGCTTATTTCGTCTACTAAAGCTTTGTTCTGACGTTGTTTTTTGTTTAATCCGCTATCAATCATCGTTTGAAAAGCCATTTTAGAAGTAAAACGCTCATCTTCTCTTTTTATTGATATAGTAGGAATCGCTTTTGCTAGTTTCTGTAAAAAAGGTAAAATTAAAGCTTCACTTTCACTATCAGAATTGTCCATTTGTTTTGGCTTTCCTATAATGAATAACTCTACATTTTCTTTTTTAGTGTACTCTTTTAAAAACGGAATTAACTCTTTGGTGTTAATAGTTGTTAATCCTGAAGCAATAATTTGCAGTTCATCAGTAACAGCAATACCTGTTCTTTTTTTTCCGAAATCTATGGCTAAAACTCTTCCCAAATTAGTTTGTTTTTATGCAAAAATACAGATTTTAAACATGCTACAAGCATCTGTTTAAAAAATGTATCTTCGCATTATATTGAATTAGAGATTTTATATTTGTAGAAAATTATAGAAATGACAGAATTACAAGATATTATAGAAAAAGCATGGAATGATCGTGATTTATTAAAAGAAGAAAACACGATTAATGCGATTAGAAAGGTTGTTGATTTATTAGATGCTGGTGAGTTACGTGTAGCAGAACCAACAGACAATGGATGGCAAGTAAATGAATGGGTTAAAAAAGCGGTTGTGTTATATTTCCCTATTCAAAAAATGGAAACATTAGAAGCTGGTATTTTTGAATACCATGATAAAATTCCGTTAAAAAGAAATTATAAAGAAAGAGGGATACGTGTTGTGCCAAATGCCGTTGCACGTCACGGTGCTTATATTTCTGCAGGAACTATTTTAATGCCTAGTTATGTAAATATTGGTGCTTATGTTGATGAAGGTACAATGGTAGATACTTGGGCAACAGTAGGTTCTTGTGCACAAATTGGTAAAAATGTACATTTATCTGGTGGTGTTGGTATTGGTGGCGTTTTAGAACCATTACAAGCTGCTCCTGTAATTATTGAAGATGGTGCTTTTATAGGTTCTCGTTGTATCGTTGTTGAAGGTGTTAAGGTAGAAAAAGAAGCTGTTTTAGGAGCCAATGTTGTGTTAACAATGAGTACGAAAATTATAGATGTTACTGGTGATGAACCTGTTGAAACAAAAGGAGTTGTTCCTGCTCGTTCGGTAGTAATTCCAGGTAGTTATACCAAAAAATTTGCAGCTGGTGAGTACCAAGTACCATGTGCTTTAATAATTGGTAAGCGTAAAGAAAGTACTAATAAAAAAACTTCGTTAAATGATGCTCTTAGAGAGTATGATGTAGCGGTGTAAAGAGGTTTAATTCATGAAAATGAAATCTATTTTTTTTATAAGAACATCTCTTGAAATGTTAGGAGCAATTGAGGCACGGAAACAATTTGATATAATTAATACTTTATTAATCATTAAGTCTGATAAGAGCCAAGATAGTACGATAAATTTTTTAATAGAAAAATCAAAAGGGTGGAATAATATAATTAGGACCAAAAAAAAGACTTCTTATGGCATTTCTTGGCTTAATTTGATTAAGAAATTAAAAAAAGAAAAATACGAATATTTGTTTACTCGTGCATTTCCAATAGCATCTTACTTCGTTAATAATTTAGATTATGAGAAACTATATATTTTAGACGATGGTGCTGCAACTATTGCCATTGCAAAAGAATATAAAAACACAGGAAATTTAACTAAGCGATTTTCGTTATTTAAAGGGAAAAATAAAGTTGGATTTAAATATGATTTAATTCAAAAAATTTATGCTTCAAATAAGATTAAAATTAATGAGGATGTAAACGAAGTTAATTTCTTCACTTTCTATAACTTACCTGATTATGAAAATAATGAATATGTTCAAAATAATTTTACTTGGTTACATTCGTTAAAAAATAATTCTAAAAAAAAGAATAGTAATATAGTTTACCTTATAGGAACAGCTGTTGTAGATAGTAAAATTTTACTTTTTGAAGATTATTTTATGACTTTAAAAAGGATTTCAGAATTTTATAAAGATAAAGAGATTATATATGTTCCCCATAAAAGAGAAGATAGCAAGGAATTAAAAACTTTAAAAAAGGAGCTTAATTTTAATATTCGAATAAATAAATTTAATATAGAGTTAGACTTCTTGTTAAATAATGAATATCCAACGCATGTTACTGGCACTATTAGTACTGCTTTAATTATTTTAAAAGGCATATATAGAGAATCAGAAATAGATTTTTTTAACTTTGATGATACTAAAATTACTGAAAATAAAAAGAAAGTAATAATCGATGTTTATAAGTATCAAGAAAAATATATTAATTATAATAGGTTAAATTATTAGAAATTAAAATCTTTACATAAAAAATAAAACCATCTTTCATAATTTTTAAATGAAAGATGGTTTTATTTTTTATATTAATAACTAGCTTAATTTACTCTATATATTTTTTATTTAAAGCTGTTCCTTTTTCAAAATCCTTATTAAATTTTTTACCTAAAACTTCATTGAAATGTTTTGGATGCATTCCAAATCCGGGTCTAATAGAACGAATATTTTCTTCAGAAAGAGTATCTCCTTTTTTTACATCTGAAGTAATATATAAAGAGCGAGAAAATTCTTTACCACTTTTCATCTTGTCAGTTAGCTGATAACTAATTTCTCCACTAGCTTTTTCAGCAGATCTGACAGCTTTTACCATTTGAGTAAATTCAGTTTCATCTAATGAAAAAGAAGCATCTGGCCCCCCAATTTCTTTATTTAAGATAAAATGTTTTTCAATGACAGTTGCACCTAAGGTAACAGCAACAACAGGGGTTACAATTCCTATCGTGTGATCAGAAAGTCCAGATTTTACATTAAAACGCTCTTTTAAATTTTTTATCATTACCAAATTAGCTTCTTCAATAGGAGCAGGATAAGAAGAGGTACATTTTAATAATGTAATATCATTATTTCCAACGTTTCTACAGGTGTCAACTGCTAATTGAATATCTTCATCTGTTGCAATTCCCGTTGAAATGATAATAGGTTTCATTGTTTTTGCAGCATATTCAATTAATGGAATATCAGTAATTTCGAATGAAGCTATTTTATAAATTGGGTTATCTAAAGATTCTAATAAATCTACAGCAGTTTTATCAAAAGGAGAAGAAAAAACAATAAGATCTTCCTCTTTAGCTACATTATATAAATCTTCAAACCATTCCCAAGGTGTATAGGCTTGTTGGTATAAATCGTGTAAATACATTCCATCCCAAATCGTACCTTGTTTTAATTTAAAATCGTCTTTTTTAGAATTTAATGTAATAGTGTCAGCCGTATAGGTTTGAAACTTAATAGCATCAGCACCAGATCTTTTAGCAGCTTTAATTGTTTCAATAGCGACCTCTTTACTTCCATTATGGTTTGCTGATAACTCAGCAATAATAAAACATCTATCTGATGGTATCATATTGTTCTAATTTATAAACGTAACTGTCTATTTGATTAATTTTTTCTTCTTTGTAATATGAAAATCCTGATTTTTCAAAAGATTTTATTGAAGCAATATTTTTCTTTTTAATATAAGCTAAAATAGGAATTGTAAATTCTTGAAAATAAATTTTACTAGCCTCAATTAGTAATTTAGAAGCTAATTTTTTACCTCTATAGTTTTTATCAATAGAGATTCCTATTGTACTATTTTCTTGTTCAATATCAAATCTAACTAAACCAACAGATTTATTATTAATTGTTCCGATTAGTAAAAGAGAATTTTTATCATTGACTTTATTGTTAAACCATTTTTCATGATCAGAAAAATTAATTTCTTCAGGTTGATATGAATTATGACGGGTTATAGTATCATTAGACCAATCAAATAATAAACGGACATCTTCTTTTTCTACTTTTCTAAAATTAATTACAATATTAATTTTAGAATGAATAATAACATCTCTAAATTCATTATTATAAAAGCAATGATCTTTTAAAATAGCTTCCTTAACGTATTTACTTTCTTCTAAAGCAGTGTATAAATGAGGTCTTAAATCAAAAGCGTAAGTAAATATTTTATGAAAACCTAACTCATTAAAGGCAACTTTTTCTACTAAACTTAAAAACGTTTTCCAATGAAAATCAAAATACTCTTTCTCTAAAGATGTATCCATAATAAAAGAGATTTCTGCATTCTTATCATCCCAATTGATGTGAACTAAACCACCGTAACCTATAGGTATATTACCCTTCAAATAAGAAAATAAGATTTGATTAGGTTTTTCTTGCTCAAATAATTTTGAGACGGTATTTTTAAAATATAAATCTTGATCTTTTTCGGTTAATACTTTAGTTTGACGTAGATGATACATTTGTTCATTACGCCATTGCATTATTTGCAATCTATTTTCAAAACAAATTGGGACAATAGAGTAGTTTTCTTTTGAAAAAGATTGTGTTTTTAGAGCTTTATATGTGTTTTTTTTATTTTCCAAAAGCAAGTTGATATTTTAATTCTGCTAATTTCCAATCGGTTTCAGTATCAATATCTTGAGTTATTAATTCATCAATTTCTATAATTCCAGAATTATCAGTCCAGAGTTTTTTCTTTTTTAAAACAGCACTTGGTTTAAAGAAGTAAAATTGTCCGGCATCTTGAAAAGAAGGTTCTAAATCCTGAGATCTACTATTTAAGTGTTCAGGTTGAAATAAATCCATTTTACCTGCATTATTTGTTTTTCTTATAGCTCTTTGTATTGGAAATCCAAAACGAGTAACGGGAAAAACAGTATCAAAATTATTAGAAGTCAATTTTTCTTCAGCCGTAACTAATAAATCATTTGTAATAAAAGGAGCAGTTGCGTATATACAACATGCACTTTCTATATTAATGTTTTCATTTTTGTACCATTCTAAAACTTCATCAATAACATCAAAAGTTGTAGCAAAATCATTAGAGTTTTTGTTACTTCGTAAAAATGGAATTTTAGCGCCGTATTTTTTTGCTATTTTCGCAATTTCATTATCATCAGTTGAAACTATTACTTCATCAAATAAATTAGATTTTAATGCAGTTTCTATAGAGTAAGCTATAATCGGTTTTCCTAAGAATTCTTTAATATTTTTTTTAGGAATTCTCTTACTACCACCTCTTGCTGGTATAATGGCAATTTTAATCATTAATAAATTCTAAAACTTTGGTTATTACAAATTGTTGCTCCTCATCAGTTAAACTTGGAAACATAGGCAAGCTAATACATTTTGAATAATAGCTTTCTGCGTTTGATAATTCTGCATTTTCATATCCTATATTTTTATAATAAGGCAATTTATGAACTGGTATATAATGTATTTGAGCAAAAATAGAATGACTTCTTAAAAAATCATATAAACCTTTTCTATTTTCAACTTCAATAACAAACAAATGATGTGCGTTGTATGAGTTTTTAGGTAATTCTTGGAGTTTAATTTTTGTTTCAAAAGCTCTTTTATAATTATCAGAAATCTCATTTCTACGAATAACTCCTGCTTTATTTTTTGATAACTGCGTAATTCCTAATGCAGATTGAAAGTCAGTAAGTCTGTAATTAAAACCTAGTTCTTGCATTTCATAAAACCAACCTCCATGATCTTCAGTCATATTATCTCTGGTTATTCCATGCGTTCTTAATAGAGATAGTTTTTTATAAATTTCTTCAGAATTTGTAGTTAACATTCCGCCCTCACCACATGCAATATGCTTTACAGGATGAAAAGAAAATACTCCTATATCAGCATAATTACCATTACCACAGTATTGTCTTTGGTTGTTACAATCTACGAAATACCCCCCAGGAGCATGACACGCATCTTCAATAATCCATAAATTATATTCATCAGCTAACTTTTTAAACTCTTCTAAGTTTACAGGTAAGCCAGCAAAATCTACAGGAATAATTCCTTTAAAAAAACCTTTAGGTTTACTTTCAATAAGTTTTCGAGTACTTTCTAATGATAGTAAATAGGTACCTGGATCTATATCAGCAAACCAAACTTCTCCACCAACAAAGCGAATACAATTAGCAGAAGCAGCAAAAGTGATAGGTGTTGTAATTACACGCTCGCCTTCTTTTAAACCCATTGCTAAAACTGATAAATGCAAACCAGAAGTAGCATTATTTACAGCTAAAGCATATTTAGAGCCAACATAAGCTGCGAACTTATCTTCAAACTCTCTAACTTTTGGGCCTTGAGTTAAAAAATCAGCTTGTAAAGTTTCAACTACAGTATTTATATCATCTTGTTGAATATTTTGTCTCCCATATGGAATTTTAAAATCACTCATTAAGCTTCAAAATTTGGATCTACATGTTTCTTTACTAGCTCTCTTAAATTTTCTATAGTTTCCCAATCCTCATTGTTACCTGAATCATAAGAAAAACCTTTAGGTACATCTACAGCGTTAAAAGATTTTTTGTACTCTTCTTTTGTGTAGGTAGAGTAAGGAGATTCCTGTGGTAAAATAGCATAATATTGGCCTAAGTCAACTGTGTTATATGAATCTGAAGAAGTTATCATTTCTTCATGCAATTTTTCACCTGGTCTTATTCCAATTATTTTTTGATTTAATTCAGGAGCAATTGCAGTTGCTACATCAGTAATTTTATACGATGGTATTTTAGGAACAAATACTTCTCCACCCCATGCTTGTGCGATAGCATAAAAAACCATTTCACACCCATCTTCTAATGAAATGTTGAATCTTGTCATTTCTGCATCCGTAATAGGTAAAAAGTTAGCTCGAGCCTTCTTCTTATTTAAAAAGAAAGGCATTACAGAGCCATTAGAACCCATAACATTTCCGTACCTAACAACAGAAAATTTAATGTTTCTTTTACCTTTTATATTATTGGCTGCAATAAACAGTTTATCTGAAGCTAACTTTGTAGCACCATATAAGTTAATTGGTGCAGATGCTTTGTCTGTAGATAAAGCAACAACATTTTTAACACCACATTTTAAGGCCGCATCTATAACATTTTTAGCTCCATTAATATTGGTTTTTACACATTCCATCGGATTATATTCAGCCAAATGAACATGTTTCATTGCAGCAGCATGAATCACAATATCGATATCTTCAAAAGCACTTTCTAAACGCTTTAAATCTCTTACATCACCAATGAAATAACGAATTTGAGGGTATTCAGACTCAGGGAAATCTTGAGCCATTTGAAAATGTTTTTGCTCGTCTCTAGATAAAATTACAAGACGTTTAACATCTGGAAATCGGCTTAAAATTAATTTGGTAAACATTTTACCAAAAGAACCTGTACCACCAGTAATTAAAACAGATTGATTATTTAAGTTTAGCATAAATTTTTAATTCTAAATCTAATTAAAATAGATTGTAAAAATACATATTTTATAGCTTTCAAAAGCCTAAAAATTTAAGAAACAGTAAAATCAATTTTTGTATAGTGTAAATTATGGTAAATTTGTGGATGAAAACTTATTATATATTTAAGGTGTAAATAATAATGCAAGAGTTTTTATAATTTATAATAATTAAGATACTATGAGTTATCCTATAGATGCAGTAATCACTTGGGTGGATGGTAAGGATAAAAAGCATCAACAAAAAATGTTACCTTATTTAAATGATAAAAAAATTACTAAAAATAAAGAGTTTAGAACTCGTTTAGATCAGGTAGAAGAAATTAAGTATTCGGTTAATTCTATACTAAAATATGCTAAATTTATAAGAAATATTTTTATTGTAACTGATAATCAGGTTCCTAATTTTATTAAGAACAAAAATATAGGAGAATATAAGAATGTTTTTATAATTGATCATAAAGATATCTTTAAAGAACATAGCGATTTTTTACCAGTGTTTTCTAATAGACCAGTTGAAACAAAATTATATAATATACTAGGATTAGCTGAGCATTTTATTTATTTTAATGACGATTTCTTTTTACTAAATGAAGTTAAAGTTTCTGATTTTTTTATAAATAAAACACCATTAATAAGAGGTAAATGGTTAAAGTTTGAAGAAGAAAAACTTCGTAAGAAAGTTTTACCTTCATCACAAGAAGATAAAGTAAAACCTAAGCATAAAAGAGCACAACAAAAAGCTGCTGAAGTAGTAGGATTTAAAAAGAAATTTTATAGGTTTCAACATATTCCTGCTCCATTAAGAAAATCAACATTTAAAACTTTTTTTAAAGAGAACCCTCAGGTGCAAATTGATAATATAAAGTTTAAATTTAGAAATGTAAATCAATTTACCCCACAGGGCTTAGCAAATCATATAGAAATTGAAAACAAAACCTGCATATTAAAAGAAGATTATCAATTAATTTATATTAATAGAGATAAATTTTTTTTCTTATCTAAATTTAAATTAAACACAATGGCGAATAAGTCAAATAAGTTGTTTTTAAATTTACAAAGTCTGGATCAATGCCCAAAAGATAAGCTAGCTTTCTTTTTAGATTGGTTAGAAAAAAGATATACTTTATGTTAAAAGAAATAGTAAATGAACTTAAGGAAGGCAAAACAATCCTATACCCAACAGATACCGTTTGGGGTATAGGTTGTGATGCAACAAACGAAGATGCAGTAAAGAAAATTTATAAATTAAAAAATAGAGAAGAGTCTAAAAGCTTAATTATTCTTGTAGCTTCGATAGACATGTTGAAAGAATATGTAACTAATATTTCTGAAAAAGCGATTGATATTATCAAAAAAGCTAAAAAACCGACAACTATTATCTATCAGAATCCAAAAAACTTAGCTAAAAATACTATTGCTTCTGATAATACCATTGCTATTCGAATTCCTCAAGATGATTTTTGTTTACAATTAATAAAAAAAATTGGTAAACCAATAGTGTCTACTTCAGCAAATATAAGTGGAGAACCTACACCAAAATCATTTTCAGAAATAAGTAAAGCTATTTTAAATAATGTAGATTATGTAGTAGATTTGCATCAAGATAAGACAACAGAAAAATCATCTACAATTTTGAAGATAGATGATGATTTTGTTACTGTGATAAGAGAATAATTAGATGCAAGAACAATATTTTAAAGAAGCAATTTCTGCTGAAATATTTCAATATATAAGTATAGCAGCCGAAGAATTACAACTAGAAAGTTATGTGATTGGTGGTTTTGTACGAGACTTTATTTTACAAAGAGGCACTGCAAAAGACATAGATGTAGTTGCAGTTGGTAGCGGAATTGCGTTAGCTGAAAAAGTGGCTTCTTTATTACCAAATAAACCAAAAGTTCAGGTTTTTAAGACATACGGAACAGCAATGTTACGTTTTAAAGATATTGAAATAGAATTTGTAGGCGCTCGTAAAGAGTCTTATAAAGAAGATAGTAGAAACCCGGAAGTAATACCAGGTTCACTCAAAGACGATCAAAACAGACGTGATTTTACTATAAATGCTTTGGCCTTGAGTTTAAATAAAGAATCATTTGGACTTTTATTAGATCCTTTTGATGGAATATCAGATTTAGAAGCTAAAATAATTAAAACACCTTTAGATCCTGATATAACCTATTCTGATGATCCGC
Source organism: uncultured Tenacibaculum sp. (assembly GCA_964021635.1). Lineage (GTDB taxonomy): Bacteria > Bacteroidota > Bacteroidia > Flavobacteriales > Flavobacteriaceae > Polaribacter. The sequence goes on along the minus strand of CAXHZZ010000071.1, from coordinate 976 downwards.
TTCGTATGATGCGTGCTATTCGTTTTGCCTCTCAATTAAATTTTGTAATTGAAGCAGAGTCTTTAAGTGCCATCGCTAAGAATTCGAAAAGAATAAATATTATTACCAAAGAACGAATAATTGTTGAATTAAATAAAATATTAGAATCATCTAAGCCTTCTGTAGGATTTTTACTTTTAGAACAAACAGAGCTTTTAGAGCGAATTATTCCTGAATTAACAGCATTAAAAGGAGTAGAAGAGGTAGAAGGACAGAAGCATAAAGATAATTTTTATCACACTTTAGAGGTTGTTGATAATATATCAGAAAATACTCAAGATGTTTGGTTACGTTGGGCTGCTTTATTGCACGATATTGGTAAGGCACCAACAAAGCGCTATCATAAAAAACAAGGTTGGACGTTTCATGCACATGAGTTTGTAGGTTCTAAAATGGTTTTTAAATTATTTAAGCGCTTAAAAATGCCATTGAATAACAAAATGAAATTTGTTCAGAAAATGGTCATGTTAAGTTCTCGACCAATTGTGTTGGCAAGCGATGTAACAGATTCGGCTGTAAGAAGATTAGTTTTTGATGCAGGTGAAGATGTAGATAGTTTGATGACCTTATGTGAAGCTGACATAACAACTAAAAACTCAAAGAAGTTTACGCGCTATCATAAAAATTTCGAACTTGTTCGAAAAAAAATTAAAGAGGTAGAAGAAAGAGATAAAGTTCGTAATTTTCAACCTCCAATTACTGGAGAAGAAATTATGAAAGCCTTTAATTTAAATCCATGTAGAGAGATAGGTCAGATTAAAGAAGCTATAAAAGAAGCTATTTTAGAAGGTGAAATTCCTAATGAACACGAAGCTTGCTACGAATATATGCTAGCAAAAGGTAAAAAGTTAGGTTTAGAAAATAATTAAGAAATTGTAGATAACAAAAAAGGGAAGTTTTTAAAACTTCCCTTTTTTGTTTATGTTAACGATTGCAT
>CAXHZZ010000070.1:0-12081 GCA_964021635.1 uncultured Tenacibaculum sp. | reverse complement strand
ATTATGACAATAAACAACACTACAATTACAAAGGGATTTATTATTGCCGGGTTAATGAACGCAACAGTTCTTATTTTTTCCAAATTTTTCACGAACACTGTTATTAACGAAACTGATCCAGTTGTAATGTCTAATTTCGGACTTTTAATGATACTTATTTGGGGATTGGCATATATGAGTATTGCAAAAAACTATACCAAAGTAAAGTGGCTTGTAGGTGTTTTTGCTATTGAAAAACTTATTTATGGTTGTATTTGGATAAATTGGATACTTAACAATACCATTTCTAATGTTTTTGAAAAAGATCTAATGGCAGGTGCATTTTTTGCTATTTACGGAGTAAATGACTGGTTATTTTTTATCTTTTTTACCACCGTATTTATTCGTTTATTAAAAGAAAAAACACGCATTTTAAAAAATTAAAGACATCTGTATTTTACGGTTGTTTAAAAGTATTCTCATTTAAAAACTATAGCTTTTATTGTTTTTACCGTAAATTTGTGTAGCAAATTTTATAAACGATAATGACAACATTATTCATAAATATCAAAGAATTAATTCAAGTAAGAGAAACTAGTGTTAAGAAAGTTTCAGGAAAAGAAATGAGTATTTTACCTACTATAAAGAATGCTTTTCTATTAATTAAAGATGATAGAATTCTGGATTTTGGTACAATGACTAATTTACCTGCTAAAGCAGATAAAACTATCGATTGCACAGGTAAAATGATTCTACCTACTTGGTGCGACTCTCATACTCATATTGTATATGCTGGTAATAGAGAACAAGAATTTGTTGACAGAATTAACGGATTAACCTATGGAGAAATAGCTAATAATGGTGGCGGAATTTTAAATTCAGCCAAGAAACTTCAAGAAACTTCAATAGAAGATTTGTATGAGCAATCAGCAGTTCGTTTAGAAGAGGTTATGAAACTTGGTACTGGCGCTGTTGAAATTAAATCTGGATACGGATTAACTGTTAATGCTGAATTAAAAATGTTACGCGTTATTAAAAGATTACGCGAAAACTACAACCTACCCATCAAAGCTACATTTTTAGGAGCTCATGCTTTCCCGAAAGAATACAAAAATGATAAAAATGGTTACATCGATTTAATTATTAATGAAATGTTACCCAAAATCGCTGCAGAAAACTTAGCTGAATTCATAGACGCTTTTTGTGAAACTGGTTATTTCTCGGTAGCAGATACAGATAGGATACTAGAAGCAGGTAAAAAACACGGATTAACACCTAAAGTACACGTAAATCAATTTACAACTATTGGCGGAATTCAAGTAAGTGTAAAACACAATGCTTTATCTGTAGATCATTTAGAGGTTATGAGTACAGGTGACATTAATGCTTTAAAAGGAACAAATACAATGCCTGTAGCACTGCCGTCTTGTTCATATTTTTTAAGTATTCCCTATACTCCAGCTAGAGATATTATAAACGCAGGTTTACCTCTGGCTTTGGCTACTGATTTCAATCCAGGTTCTACGCCGTCAGGAAACATGAATTTTGTAGTTGCTACTGCTTGTATTAAAATGAAAATGACACCCGAAGAAGCTATAAATGCGGCTACTATAAATGGTGCTTATGCTATGAATTTATCTGATGAAGTTGGAAGTATTACAAAAGGTAAAAAAGCTAATATTATCGTTACAAAAGAAATTTTAAGTTACGGTGCTATTCCTTATAACTTTGGTTCTGTATTAATTGATACGGTATTTATTAACGGTAAATCAATTTAATATGTTACAGTTATTTACGCAAAAAAATATTAATGATTTTATAAATTCTCGTGAAGGAGAAATAAAATTAGGCCAATCTGTACAAATAATTTCTACTCTTGATAATATTAAAAACGCTACTGCTAAATTTGTTATTATTGGTGTACCAGAAGATATTGGTGTAAAAATGAATTACGGTAACGGTGGGGCACATACTGCTTTTACACCTGCTTTAAAATCGTTTTTAAATACCCAAGAGAATCAATTTATTAACGGAAAAGATATTCTTGTTTTAGGTTATTTAGACTTTTTGAATGAAGTTTTAAATTTTGATGGATCTGATAGAGAAAAAGGAGATTTGCTTGTAAAAGCGATTGATAAAGAATTATCATCTGTTATTAAGATAATTATTGAAGCTGATAAAATTCCCATTATAATTGGTGGCGGGCATAATAACGCTTACGGAAATTTAAAAGGTTTATCCGAAGGAAAAAAACAACCTATTAATGTTATTAATTTAGATGCACATACCGATTTACGTCGTTTAGAAGAACGTCATAGCGGCAACGGATTTTCGTATGCTATAGAACATCAATATTTAAAAAAATATTTTATGTTTGGCTTACACGAAAACTACACTCCGCAATATGTTTTCTATTATATTCATAGCAACACAAACATTGATTATAATACTTATGAAGAATTAGAAGTTTACAAATCAATTCCGTTTGAAAATGAATTATTGCGTGCTAAAAACTTTATTCAAGAAAAGCCTTTTGGTATTGAAATCGACTTAGATTGTATCCAGAATTTTCCGAGTAGCGCTATGACTCCCTCAGGATTTACATCGCAACAAGCAAGAGAGTTTGTTTATTATTTTGCTAAAAACACCAATGCTAGTTATATTCATATTTGCGAAGGTTCGCCTAGTATTGTTAAAGATCTTTCTGCTATAAATCAAGTTGGTAAATTTATTAGTTATTTAATTTCTGATTTTATAAAAGCAAAGCAGTCGTTGCTTATTAAATAAGTACAGTTTATTTTCTTATAATTTATCTAAATAAAAAAACAGTATTTTATATTCATCAATTCTGTTTTTAAACCTTTAGCACTCGCTTTCTCTCTAAGTTTTATTTTTTATCAATAGAAAAAAACAATGTGATTTTTTTGATAATTTCTATCTAAGATTTATTAAAACTACTTTTTTAAAACCTTTAGTAACCTCTTACATTAATACAAGAAAGTTTTTCTATAAAATAAACCTATAACAAAATAAATTATTATACTGACTAATAAAGCTTTATAAATAATAGTTTATTAAATTTGGGTATCATAATTTATTAACTTCATAAATACTTTCATAAATGGAAAACGAAAACAATTCAAACTCATTAAACAATGAAAGCAAATGTCCAATGCATCAAGAACACAATACCAATCATCAAATTGTAAAATCTGGTAAATGTCCTGTCATGCACGGGGCAAATACCACAACTAAATCAACAGTTACAAATTGGTGGCCAAATACGCTTAATCTTGATATTTTACATCAACATGATACAAAAACAAATCCCTTAGGAGAGAAATTTAACTATAAAGAAGAATTAAAAAAATTAGACATCGACTCTTTAAATAAAGACATGCATGCTTTAATGACAGATAGCCAAGAATGGTGGCCTGCTGATTGGGGACATTATGGAGGGTTATTTATTCGTATGTCTTGGCACGCGGCGGGATCTTATCGTATATCTGATGGTCGTGGCGGTGGTGGATCTGGTAACCTAAGATTTGCTCCTTTAAACTCCTGGCCAGACAATGTTAGTTTAGACAAAGCAAAACGATTGCTCTGGCCCATCAAGAAAAAATATGGTAATAAAGTTAGTTGGGCCGATTTAATTATTTTGGCAGGTACTATTGCCTATGAAAATATGGGATTAAAAACTTTTGGTTTTAGTTTTGGTCGTGAAGACATTTGGCACCCTGAAAAAGACACTTACTGGGGTGCTGAAAAAGAATGGCTAGCACCAAGTGATGAGCGTTACACTGATGTTAACGATCCTTCTACAATGGAAAACCCGTTAGCTGCTGTTCAAATGGGATTAATTTATGTAAATCCTGAAGGGGTTAACGGAAAACCAAACCCTTTAAAAACAGCCGCTCACGTACGTGAAACATTTGCACGTATGGCAATGAACGATGAAGAAACCGTTGCTTTAACAGCAGGTGGTCATACAGTGGGTAAAACACATGGTAATGGAGATGCTAGTATTTTAGGACCGGAGCCTGAAAGTGCAAATATTGAAGAACAAGGTTTTGGTTGGCATAACCCAAATAAAACAGGTAAAGGTCGTGACACAGTAACCAGTGGACTTGAGGGAGCTTGGACAACGTACCCTACTAAATGGGATAATGGTTTCTTTCAAATGTTATTTAATCATGAATGGGAATCTGTAAAAAGTCCGGCTGGTGCTTGGCAATGGGAACCTGTTACAATTAAAGACGAAGATAAACCAAAAGATGTTGAAGATGCTACCATTCGTCATAACCCAATGATGACTGATGCAGATATGGCAATGAAAGTAGACCCTATTTACAAGGAGATTTCATTGAAATTCATGAAAGATCAAAAGTATTTTTCTGAGACATTTGCGCGTGCTTGGTTTAAACTAACACACAGAGATATGGGACCTAACTCTAATTATTTTGGTACAGATTTACCTAAAGAAGATTTGCTTTGGCAAGACCCAATTCCTGCAGGAAATACAGGTTATGATGTTAACACTGTAAAGAAAAAAATTGAAGAAACTAATTTAAGCATATCAGAAATGGTAACAACTGCTTGGGATAGTGCTCGTACATTTAGGCAATCAGATAAAAGAGGTGGTGCTAATGGTGCTCGTATTCGTTTAGCACCTCAAAAAGATTGGGAAGGAAATGAGCCAAAACGTTTGGCTCGTGTATTAGCTGTTTTAGAACCTATTGCTTCTCAGTTTAATATTAGCATAGCTGATACAATTGTTTTAGCAGGTAATCTTGGGATAGAAAAAGCGGCTAAAGCTGCAGGTTTTAACAAAACTGTTCCTTTCTCACCAGGTCGCGGAGATGCTACTGATGAAATGACAGATGTAGATTCTTTTGAGCCTTTAGAGCCTTTAGCTGACGGTTATAGAAACTGGAGTAAAAAAGAATATGCAGTTTCGCCTGAAGAATTAATGTTAGACAGAACACAGTTAATGGGATTAACAGCTCCTGAAATGACTGTACTTGTTGGTGGTATGAGAATGTTAGATACAAATTACAACAATACCAAACACGGTGTATTTACAAATACTATTGGTCGATTAACGAATGATTTCTTCGTAAACTTAACAGACATGAGTTATACATGGAAACCTATCGCTGATAATTTATATGAAATTTGTGATAGAAAAACAGGTAATGTTATTTGGACAGCTACTCGTATGGATCTTGTTTTTGGTTCTAATTCTATTCTTCGATCATATGCTGAGGTTTATGCACAAGACGATAATAAGGAAAAATTTGTAAACGACTTTATAAAGGCGTGGACCAAAGTAATGAATGCTGATAGGTTTGACTTAAAATAATAATCTATTTTACAAAATAGTAACTCATATAGTATAAGAATATGTGAGTTACTATTTTTTATTCAATCCAATTTTTAAAAGTTTTTACGCGCTCTCTGCTAACTATTATTTCGGTATCTGTGTAAGATTGTAATATTATTTTTAAACGCGAATTTGTGTAAGAAACAATATCTTTTATAGCATTAATATGCACGATAAACGTTCTATTTACTCTAAAAAATTTTTCTGGGTTTAACTCATCCTGCCAATGCTCTAAAGAATCGTCTATTAAATAATTTCGATTTGAGTTTGTGTGAATATAAGTAGCTTTATTTTCTGAATAAAAACATTCAATTTCATCAATATGAATAATTTTTATATGTTGCCCAACTTTAATCGTAAATCGTTTTTTGAATTTTCTATCAACCGGATTTATCAATAGTTTACGAATATCATCAATATTAACTTTTACTTCAGATTTTTTAGTTTGATTTTCTTTAAACTTATCTACCGCAACCTTTAACTCGTCTTCATCTAGCGGCTTTAATAAATAATCAATTGAATTTAGTTTAAATGCTTTTAAAGCATACTCATCATAAGCTGTTGTAAAAATAATGGCCGATTTAACTTCAACTTCTTCAAAAATCTCAAAAGATAACCCGTCTGATAATTGAATATCTAAAAAAATTAAATCTGGATGTTTATTGTTTTGAAACCAATTAATAGATTCTTCTACCGAATGTAACATCGTTTTAACCTCAATATCTAATACAGATAACATTCTGTTTAACCTTCTTGCTGCGGGTTTTTCATCCTCAATAATAATAACATTCATAGTTTTATCATACTATTTTTCATTCATGTATTCTTTAATCTTGCGCTCTTCCCAGTTTTTACTAAACAGGTTTTGTTTGCTATACACTTTTACACCGTGTAATGCCAAAATAATTCCCCACCAAAAGAAAAAACGATAATTATCTATATCAAAAAAAGCTTCTTCAAATGAATCACCTAATTTAATATCTTTATATATTCGACGCGCTATAAAAAACAAATTTACAAGAATATACACGGATAAATGTTTGTAAAATTGTTTAAGTTCTTCTACTTTTTTTTGAGCTACTAAGTATTTTTCTGAGTAATTATTAGTTTCCATAATTTTTATTTTTTTTCATTCATAAACTCCTTTACTTTTTTATTTTCCCAGGCATCAAAAAAAGTTATTTTACTTTTAAAAACATATAACCCATGAATTAAAATACCAAAAGCCCATAATAAAGAGTTTACCCAAATGTTAACTCGCATCCATTTTAAAGTTCCTTTATTTTGAATATTATTTTCAAAAAAACTAAATATTGTATTCGAAAAAACCGCTAATACAACCATCATAATTACAAATATTTGCAAATGGTTATAAAAATTTTTGATTCGTTTTACTTTTTTTTCTGCTTGTAAATAATTTATTTCCGATTCCATAATTAAAATTTATTATCATCCATATATTTTTCTATCTTTTTCTTTTCCCAATCTTTTCCGAAAAATAGATTAGACCCAAAAACACCTAACCAATGAAAAAACAGTCCTATTCCCCAAAATAACCAAGTAGAATATGTGCCAAAATGCGTAACTGCTTCTATAAAATTATAGGTTCCATCATTCATTAATCCAAATACAATAACTCCAGATATGAAAATATTTATAACAATAAAAACTGCTAAGTGAATGTAAAATCCTTTAATTTTTTCTACTCGCTTTTTTGCAAGTATATATTTTTGCTCTTCAGAATAATCTCTTTCCATTTTATTTATAGTTTTTTTCTTCGTTCATTAATTCTTTAATCTTTCGCTCTTCCCAGTTTTTAGTTAAACCTATTTTGTTAAACCCAAAAACATTTAACCAATGACAAAAAAGACCTGTTCCCCACCCTAATGCAGAAAACCAAAACCAATGAAAATGTGGTTCGAATTTTAAGTTTACAAAAATTATTACAGGTATAATAATACAGTATATTGCTAAGTGCGTATAAAACCCTTTAATTTTTTTTATTCTTTTTTTTGCTTCCGTATACTTTTTCTCTGCTATATATTTATTTTCCATTTTATTTATAATTTTTATCTTCCTTCATCATTTCTTTAATCTTACGCTCTTCCCAATTTTTTCCTAAGAAAATATTGTAATTATTTACTTCTAAAAAGTGAAACGTTAAGCCTACTCCCCATCCAAAAATTGGAAACCAAAACCAATGAAACCCTGGTGAAAATTTTAAATTTATAAATATTAAAAAAGGAATTACAATACAGTAAGATGCTAAATTTTGATAAAATTCTTTTAATTTCTCTACTTTTTCTACAGCTCTTACGTACTTGCTGTTTTCTATATTTTTTGAATTGTATGACATGTTTTTTGTTTTTGTTAACAGCGGTAAACTCACTGTAAATGTTTTATTATTGTTTTTAATTTCTACCCGTTCATTTGTTATTAAACCATAACGATCGGCTATATTTCTTAACCCCACTTTTGTACTTTTACCTATTGCTTCTTTAGGATTAACTGTATTTTGAATTTGTAAAAAACCATCTTGTTCAAAAATATGAATCTCTAAAGGTTTTGCTGATGAAACTACATTGTGCTTCACTGCATTCTCTAACAATAACTGTAATGATAAAGGCACAATTTTTAAATCAGCATCGCTTACCATGGTTGGAATATTAAATTGCACAGCATCTTCAAATCGCATTTGTAATAACTCCATATATGTTTTTGCAAACCTTAATTCTTCTTCTAATGGAATTAATTCTTTATTTCGCTGCTCTAAAACATAACGATATACTTTTGATAATTTGGTGGTAAACCTTTCTGCTTGCTTTGGATTTTCGCCTATTAAAGAGGTTAAAACATTTAAACTATTAAATAAAAAATGCGGATCTAACTGACTTTTTAAAGTTTCAAACTTTGCGCTTTCTGTTTTCGCTACAATTTCGTGTTGTGTAGTTTCTTGTTTTAACGAAGCTTTCCAATTAATCATAAAACTACGAGCGTGAAAAAAACTTGCAATCCCTAAAGAAATTATAATCGCAAATAAATGAGACCAAAATAATTTCCCATCAAAGAAATCAGAAAAATCATGCTTAAAAATTAGTACATATTGTATGTAATGAATTAATAAAACTGCTATAACCGTATAACAAATGGTTGCAATTACACCTGCCCAAACTCTTTCGTTCGTTTGTGTAGCCCAGTTCCACCTAGTATTTAAATAGTTATTAATTATTCCGTTTCCTAAACCTAATACAAAAGAATACATTGCTGAAAATAAAAATACAACTGCAGCTCCTTTAATGGTAAATTGCTGATTTATGATTGTAAAAATTACACCAAAAATGATCGTAAGTTTTAAACATACTAAAAAATCTTTTTTCAAACTTATGAATGTATTAGATGTATATTTTTCCATTGCTTCCTTATTGCTAAAATTTAATTTTTAAAGATACATTTTTATCAGCAACCGTAAATTTTGCTTGTTCATATTGTGGCGGCCCGTATGAATTAATTACATTGTTTGATGAACCGTAATCTTCTAATGGCATTCCGTTTGGTTTAAAATCCATTTTACCATTATTGTTTTTATCGTGAAAACAAATAATAGCATATTCTCCTAATGACACTCCTTTAAAAACGACAGTGCTTTTGCCTTCTTTTATTATTGCTGATGCTGCTTTAATTGGCTTTTTTCTAAAATTATCTTTCGTGTATAAAGCATAACTTATTTTACCTAAGTCTGAAGTTGCATTTACAACTGTTACCTCTATTTCTTTGTTCTGAGCTTTTAATTCGGCAACTATAAAGAGTTGAATTAATATTAATGTAGTAGTTAAAAATTTCATGATTCTTCTTTTTTATTGGTTAATTACATTACAAATATGCTACTGATCTATCGTTTTTAAAACTAAAAACAACTGAACTGTATTTTTTTTAGGATGAACTGTAACAATTCGTATTTTTGAGCTACTTATAACCAATCAACCATACTAAACTTAGTGAATAAAAAGTTAGAAAATAAATTTTTATCTGATTTTGAAGCAAATCAAAACATTGTGCATAAAATTTGTAGGCTTTATACTACAAACCAAGATGCTCATAACGATTTGTTTCAGGAGGTAACAATTCAACTATGGAAAAACTACAGTAAGTTTAGAGGAGAAGCTAAATTTAGTACATGGATGTATCGAGTGGCTTTAAACACCGCTATATCTTTATACAGAAAATCTACTAGAACTGTAAAGACACAAGATATTACCGACTATGCTTTTAAAATTAAAGCCGTTGACTATGATGAAACAGAAGAATTACAATTAAAAGCACTTTACAATGCCATTAGAAAACTAAATGACATTGATAAGGCACTAATATTTTTATACCTAGAAGATAAACCTTACAAAGAGATATCTGTAACCTTAGGTATTAGTGAAGTAAATGCTCGTGTGAAGATGAACAGAGCAAAAGATAAATTAAAAAAAGTATTAAACCCATAATAAATGGATTTAGATAAATATAAAAAAGCATGGGATAATCAGCCTCAAGAAACAGATACGGTTTCTAAAGTTGATATCTATAAAATGGCACATTCAAGATCGTCATCAATCGTAAAATGGATTTTTATTATTGGAATATTAGAGTTTATACTCTTAAACTCCATGTATTTTTTTGTTGATATGGACCAAGCCAATAAAGAATATGAAAAAATAGGTTTAGGTAGTTTTGTATTTTATTCTCAGATAATAGCTTACATCATATTATTTTATTTTTTAATAAAATTTTATTTAAACTATAAGCGTATTTCAGTTACAGATTCTACAAAAGAATTGATGACTAAAATTGTAAATACCAGAAAAACGGTTAAGTATTACGTTTTATTTAACTTGTCTTATTTATTTATAATTTCTGTTGCTGTTGCTGTTGCCACCGTTAAATCTCATCCAGAGTTTACCAATTCAAAAATGCTCGTTTTTATAGCCGTTACAGCTATTATGTCTTTAGTAATGCTAGTATTACTCTGGCTGTTTTATCAGTTAATTTATGGTATTTTATTACGTAAATTAAACAAAAATCATAAAGAATTATCTAAACTAGATAACTTAAATTAAGTCCTTAAAAAAGAGATTGTTTCACTACAATCTCTTTTTCATTTTAACCAATTAAATTTCTTATTTTTACGCGAACTATATTAAACACTTTCATGAAAAAAATTATTACTCTTTCTTTATTTTTATTATCAATAAGTTTATTCTCTCAAGAATCTGATTTTTGGAATAACACACGTTTTGGTGGTAGTTTTGGTTTTAGTTTTTGTAGCAATACGACTACTCTTTCTATATCGCCAAGTGCGGTTTATGATTTTAACGAAGAGTTTTCTTTTGGTGGTAGTATTGGTTACCTATATAATAAAAGTAGTGACTATAGCGCAAACATGTATTCTGCCAGCGTTATTGCTTAATATAGACCAATTCCTGAAATAGAGTTTTCTAGTGAGCTTTTGCAATCTTATGTTAGTAAAAAAATTGGTACTATTAAAGATAACTATAGCTATCCTTCTTTAAATATTGGGGTAGCTTATATTACAGGTAAAGTTACTTTTGGTGTTCAGTACGATGTATTATACAAAGAAGACAAAAGCATTTATGCAAATGCTTTCTCTCCTTTTATTAGAATCTTTTTCTAAAAACTTTTAAGTTCTTTTAGTAAAACAGTCAGCATTTCATTTGTAAAATTTAAATGCGTAACAATTCGTATTTTACCTTCCCCCATAGAGATTAATAGAATACCTTTTGATGCCATTTTATTGATAAAATCCATCGGATCAATCTTGTCATCTACATAAAAGATAATAATATTAGTTTCAATAGGCTCTACTTTTGTTACATAAGAACATCGTTCTAAAACAACTCCTATCTGTTGCGCTTTTTGATGATCTTCTGCTAAGCGATTTACATTATTATCTAACGCATAAATTGCTGCAGCTGCTAAAAAACCAGCTTGTCGCATTCCGCCACCAAATAATTTACGCACACGTAAAGCTTTTTCCATATCCTTTTTACTTCCTATTAAAATAGAACCTACAGGAGCTCCTAATCCTTTAGACAAACAAATAGAAATCGTATCAAACAATTCGCCATACTGAGCTGGAGTTTCATTTTTAGCAACTAACGCATTAAATAAACGCGCGCCATCTAAATGAAAAGCCAATTTATTCTTTTTAGCTACTTTCTGAATCTTTTTTAACTCTTCAAAATCCCAACAAGCTCCTCCTCCTTTATTTGTGGTGTTTTCTATACAAACCAAACGACTGTATGGTACATGAATATCTGCTCTTCCTGATACGGCTTCTTTTAATTGATTTGCGGTAAACATACCTCTATGACCATCTATTAAATGAGAGGTTACACCCGAATTAAAAGCAGCCCCACCACCTTCATAATTATATACATGTGCCCACTTATCACAAAACATTCTATCACCAGGTTGTGTGTGAATTTTAATCGCAGTTTGATTTGCCATTGTTCCCGAAGGAAAAAACAAAGCAGCCTCCATATTAAAAAGTTTAGCAACCTTTTCTTGCAATGCGTTTACCGTCGGATCAGCACCAAAAACATCATCACCAACCTCTGCATTCATCATTGTCTCCATCATTAATTTTGTTGGCTTGGTAACTGTATCGCTTATTAAGTTTATTTCCATTTTTATCTACGATTTTAAAATGTATT
>CAXHZZ010000069.1:0-12082 GCA_964021635.1 uncultured Tenacibaculum sp. | reverse complement strand
GTGTAGAATACGGAATTATAAAGAAAAGTGGTTCATGGTTTAGCTATGGAGACACAAAATTAGGTCAGGGTAGAGATGCTGTTAAAAACTTAATTAAAGATAATCCTGAATTAATGGACGAACTTGAAGGTAAAATAAAAGATGCTATTGAAAATCAAGAATAAGTTTTAAATTAAAAGGTTTATATAATTAAAAGCTGTTGAGAAATCAACAGCTTTTTTTTGAGATTATAATATATTAAATCCTAATATTTCACTAATCAAAAATAAGGTATACTTGTAAGTATTTTTATAGTAAAAATGATAAACATCACTGAAAACATAAAGTTAAAAGAAATTTTAAATTCTGATTTAGAAGCTCTTTTTACGTTAATGAAAGAAATTTACCCACCAGCTTATAGTCACTTTTGGAAAGATGGTGGAGATTGGTATGTGAGTACGCAATATTCTGAAGAAAAATTAAGTACTGAACTTTTAGACATAAATTCTCAGAATTATTTAGTGTTATTTAAAAATGAAATAATAGGTAATTTCAGAATTGTTTGGAATGAACAACTAGCAGGTTTTGTTGATCTAAAAAATGTAAAATTACACCGCATTTATTTACACCCAAAAACACACGGAAACGGAATTGGTAAAAAATTATTAAATTGGTTAGAAACTCAAGCCATTAAAAAACAATATGATCTCATTTGGTTAGATGCTATGGATGCGCAACCACAAGCTTTCGAATTTTATAAAAAACTCGAATACAAATACCATTCACATTGTTTTTTAGACTTTGAATTATTATACGATGAGGTTCGAAAAATGAGTCAGCTTTATAAAAAAATAACTTAAACTCCAGTACTACCAAAACCACCAGCACCACGTTCCGTTTCATTTAAAACAGCAACTTCTTGCCAGTTTACACGTTCGTGTTTTGCAATTACTAATTGCGCAATACGCTCACCATCATTTACAATAAATTCTTCGTTAGATAGGTTTACTAAAATAACCCCAATTTCACCACGATAATCCGCATCAACAGTTCCAGGAGCATTTAATACAGTAATACCTTTTTTAGCTGCCAAGCCGCTTCGCGGACGAACTTGGGCTTCAAAACCATTAGGTAAAGCAATAAATAAACCAGTTTTTATAATCGCTCTTTCTAAAGGTTTTAAAACTACAGATTCATTTAAATTAGCACGTAAATCCATTCCGGCAGAACCTCCGGTTTCATATGCAGGAGTTTGGTGTTTCGATTTGTTTATTATTTGTACGTTCATGATTTTTGGTTTTTCAAAATTCAAATATAATACCCTTAACTTTTAGAAGAAGCCTATAGATTTATTAATTTAGCATACTAAACAAACAACAATATGAGTAAGCAAACTAAAATAGCGGTTTTAGGTGGAGGAAGTTGGGCTACTGCCATTGTAAAAATGTTATCTGAAAATCTAGAAAACATTGGTTGGTATATGCGAAGTGTATATGCTATAGAACATATAAAACGTAACAAACATAATCCTAGTTATTTAAGTTCTGCAGAGTTACACCCAGAGCAGTTAGATTTATCAGACGATATGAATTATATTGTTGATAATTATGATGTGCTTATTTTTGCCATTCCTTCAGCTTTTATAAATACTGAATTAGAAAAGTTAACAACTTCATTAGAAGGTAAAATTATTTTTTCTGCAATTAAAGGAATTGTACCAGAAACAGGTTTAATTATTGGGGAACATTTTCATCAAAAATTTAATATTCCGATGGAAAATATTGGTGTACTTACTGGTCCATGTCATGCTGAAGAAGTAGCGATGGAACGTTTATCATATTTAACGTTAGCTTGTCAGGATGCCGAAAAAGCCAAAGATTTAAGTAAATATTTTGCTGGTCGTTACATAAAAACAAAAATATCCGACGATATTATTGGTACAGAATATGCGGCAATGTTAAAAAATATTTATTCGATTGCAGCCGGAATTTCTCATGGTTTAGGCTATGGAGATAATTTTCAAGCAGTATTAATGAGTAACGGTATTCGTGAAATGAAACGCTTTATTAAAAAGGTGCATAAAATGAAACGGAACATTAATAATTCGGCTTACTTAGGTGATTTACTAGTTACAGGATATTCTGTTTTTAGTAGAAATAGAATGTTTGGTAATATGATTGGTAAAGGCTATACTGTAAAATCTGCACAAATGGAAATGAGTATGGTTGCTGAAGGATATTATGCTACTAAGAGTGCTTTTGAAATCAATAAAAAAAATGGTGCAAAAACTCCTATTATCGATGCCGTTTATAATGTTTTGTACGACAAAAAAGAAGCGAAAGATGAGTTTTTAAAGTTAACAAATAGATTAGATTAGTTGTTTGCATTTGTACAAATAATCCTTCTTAATAAAAAGAAGTCAACTCACCAATCACTTCTAAGATTACACTAAAAAAAATGTAATCGAAACAAATTTAATTTAAAATTCTGATTCACAAAGTTTTTGATAAAAAAAATATATTTTAAAGTGCGAATTATTCTACTAACAGTTTAGTTTTTATTATTTTTGTTTAAAATTAAACAATATGAAAACAATTCAGGAAGTTGTTGAAATTACAATACGAAAAACACCTTTTATTGAAGAGGCATTAAATGAAAAGTTAATTAATGTATCGTCTTTGGCAAGAGTTATCTTACCTGAAGTAAGTAAGTTGCTTAAAAAAGAAGTAAAAGTAGGTGCGGTTATGATGGCTATTAATAGATTATCACCCGCAAATGAATTAAGAGTTCGTAAGAATATTAAAAAATTAGCTCTTAATTTAGGTGATGTAATTGTACGATCTGATTTATGTGATTTTACCTTTAAAAATACTACATCTTTATTAAGAGAAATTGCAAAAGTTTTAAGTAAATCTGCCGATAGTAATGATTATTTTCTAACAGTATCTCAAGGAATTTTTGAAACGAATATTGTTACAAGTAAAAATTTACGACCATATGTTGAAGAAATTTTTAAGTTAGAAACGTTAATTAATAATGTAAACGATTTAGCATCAATTACAATTAAACTTCCTAAAGGAAACCTTGAGCAGTCAGGAATATATTATTTTATTTTAAAGCAATTTGCTTGGGCAAATATTGCAGTTCAAGAAGTAATATCTACAACCAATGAAATGACTATTGTTGTAAAAGAAGAAGATGTAAATGAGACTTTTGCCATTTTAATGGATTTAAAATTGAATTAATTAAATGAAAACAAAAGACCCATATGCTTCGTTAAGAATTAAAGAGTTTAATATTTTTCTTTTAGTGCGTTTTGCGTTAGTATTTGCATGGTCTATGCAGTTTATTATTATCGAATGGCAAGTATATAGCCTTACCAAAAATCCGTTATCACTTGGTATTATTGGTTTGATGGAAGTAATTCCGGCAGTATCTATGGCCTTATTTGCAGGGCATATTGTTGATCAAAAAGAAAAAAGAAATTTATTAGCACTTTGTATAGGTGCGTTTTCGCTAATAAGTTTAGGCTTATTTTTTTTAACCTTACCAAGTTTTATTAAAGGTTGGGAGACAAACATTATATTATATTCAATTTATGGATTGGTTTTTTTTGGCGGATTTTTACGTTCGTTCTTTGGTCCAACTATCTTTTCATTAATAGCATTAATAGTGCCTAAAAAATTGTATCCAAATGCTGCTACATGGAGCAGTTCTACATGGCAAATGGCATCAGTATTAGGGCCTGCTTTTGCTGGTTTTACTATTTCTTGGTTAGGAGTTCATTGGTCGCTTTGTATTGTTTTTGGTTTAGTATTATTTTCTTTTTTGATGGTGTTTTTTGTAAAGAAAAAACCAATTATGAATCCGAAAATTGGAGAACCAGTAGCAAAAAGTTTAAAAGAAGGAATTAATTTTGTATTTAAAACCAAAGCTATTTTAGGAGCCATTACTTTAGATATGATTTCTGTATTATTTGGTGGTGCTATTGCCTTGTTACCAATTTATGCACAAGATATTTTAAAAGTAGGCCCAGAAGGGTTTGGTGCTCTGCGTGCTGCGCCGGCAATAGGTGCTTTTTTAACCATGTTAATCACGGCTTATATACCAATTAGTAGAAATGCAGGGATGAAGTTGTTGGCTGCTATTTTTGGCTTTGGAGTTTGTATTATAGCTTTCGGATTATCATCTGTTTTTTGGATATCAATTGTAGCGTTATTTTTTAGCGGTGTTACCGACGGAGTTTCAATGGTAATTCGCCAAACAATTTTACAATTAAAAACTCCCGATCATATGCGAGGTAGAGTAGCTTCGGTAAATTCGATGTTTGTTGGTTCTTCTAACGAATTAGGCGCTTTTGAAAGTGGTGTTACTGCAAAGTTAATGGGAACGGTAACAGCTGTTGTTTTTGGTGGAACAATGACTTTAATTACAGTTGTAACTACAGGAATTATAAACCCAACATTACGAAAGTTAGATTTAACCAAAGATTTAGAAGCACACGAAAAATCTAATTAATTTAGATTTTTAGGTAGTTCTTTAAAATTATTTAGATATAAAGTCCAATCATAATCATTAAACTTTAAATTTTTAGGTTTTACAGGGGTAATATTATATTCTTTTAAAATTTTACTTGCGCCAGATTTACCACCAAAATCACCTCTAAACCAAGAAATTAATGCAGAAGAACTTGCTGTTTTATTTTCACTATTAAAAGTAGTATGTTCTTTTAAATAATTTGTAACCATATAATCTAGTTCATTATTTAAATTATCTAATGTAAAAATAGCAACGGGCGGACAACTTTTGGCACCACAATTTAAAACAAAGTGAATTCTCCAATCAATTTCATCAACTCTTAATTTTCTTTCCCACTTAGCTCTAAAAGGTTTTCTTAAATAACCCAAACTAATCTTACATCGTGATTTTCTAAGAATACCATGTTCTACATCATCAAAAGATAAAACTTCACCTGCTATTTTAATTCTTTTAGTTTTAAAAAACGACCCTTTATCCTCAAATAAGCTAGGATTTTTATTTAAATGTATTTGTATAAAAGCATTGTAAATATTAATCCAAAAAGCTTTTTTATCCTTATCTTTAGGCAATTGCGCTATTAAATCGTTCAAAGTACTTTTTTCGAGTATGGTAACTTCTTTTTCATATGATTTACCATTTACAATACGAGTTAATAAATCTTGTGATGTTTTTATGTAGTTTGCATTATTCTGAGCTTTAGTAGTAAGAACAAAAAGTAAAAAAATAGTAAATAAGTAGTTTTTCATAATTTTAAATTAATATTTTCATGCGATTAAGTATTATAATTCCTGTATATAACGAACAGAGTAATTTAGTTAAAAGATTGTCGTTTTTAAGTAAAATAGCTTACAAAAAACCAGTTGAAATTATTATATCAAATTCACCTGAAACCACAGATGACTCGTTTAATATATGTAAAAAATTTGACAATGTTTTATTTTATAACTCTCCTAAAAAGGGTAGAGCCATACAAATGAATTATGGAGCTACTAAAGCAACCGGAGATATTGTTGTTTTTTTACATGCTGATGTTGAATTACCTATTAATTTTTATGAAGAAATAACAACAGCTATTAAAAATGATTATAAAGCCGGATTTTTTTCATATAATTTTGATAGGTCTTCTTTTATGTTAGATATAAATAGTTATTTCACCAAAAAAGATAGCTTACTTGCTGGTGGTGGTGATCAATGTCAGTTCTTTTTAAAAACTACTTTTAACGAGCTAAAAGGTTTTAATGAAGATTATTGTATCATGGAAGATTTTGAAATGATGGATAGAGTTCGAGAAAACAATATTAGATATACCGTTATTCAATCTAGAGCAACCGTAAGTGCAAGAAAATATGATAACAACTCGTGGTTAAAGGTAAATTTAATTAATGGGTATGTTTTTATGTTATATAAATTAGGTGTAAAACCTATAATACTTAGAAAAAAATATCAGAATTTATTAAGAGAAACAGTTTAATTATCCCATATCCATATAACTAATCTTAGTAATAATATTAGTTGTTTGATTAAATTCTATGTACACAAAGCTATCACAATCTTCACAGACAGAATATAAAATACTTTTAGCGCCGTTTCTTCCAACACTATAAACAATACTACCTAACTTACTAATATTATCTCCAATAGTAACAACTACATTTTTTACAGTTAAAGATGATTCATTACTATTAATTTCAAAAGATTCTATATAAGGTTTACTTCTTCCTAAAGTAGAAAAATCTACTTTAAGTCCTTTAAAAATAAAATAATAATAGTTTTCATTTTCATCAGTATTATAAGAAGTTACTGCGCCTAATAAGTTTTCTACAACAGCTTGTTTTCCTTTAGTTTTTTTAAGGTCAGATAATGTGGTATTGTTTATTTTAATACCTTCAAATTCTGAAGATTTTAAAATGTTAGTTGTTTGACTTTTAGCAATAAAACTAGTTAATAGAAATAGGAATACAAATAATTTATTTTTCATTTTTAGAGGAATATAAAAATTTTAAGCACGTCAAATATATAAAGCTTTTTTTTATAGGCAATTATTACATGTTAAGTAATTAGTTAAAATTTGTGGCTAATTTTATTTTAGTTTCTAATTCTTCTTGATGTTTATTTTTTTCTAATTCAGACCAATTAAAATATGTAGTAAATTCGTTTAAAACATCATTTTTATAATTATCTACACTAGGTTTATCAAAAAATAAACGGCCAGTTCTACGCATAAAAAAATCAGTTGGAGTGCATGTCATTTCATGCTGAATGGTAAACCAAATTTCTGCTTTTAATAAACGAAGTTCTATATTACTTTCTTTTAACTCATCAAATTTATCTATAATTATATCTGTTTGTTTTCCATAATTATGTACCAAATAAGCGGCATTATTTTTTGTAAAACCGCTATTTTTTAAATTTTTATACACTTGCTGAATATATAAATCTACCGATTTGTAGTTTTGAAAAGGACCACCCGCTAAAATAATATTTTCAGTTTGTATGGCATCAAATTCAGCATTAAAACGCCTAACCATTTTCTTAGTTATCAAATCAACAATACGCTCAGCCATTTTACGATAACCGGTTAATTTACCACCGGCAATAGAAATTAGCTTAGTATCAGAAACAAAAATTTCATCTTTACGAGACAATTCTGAAGCTGATTTACCTTCTTCATGAATTAATGGCCGTAAACCAGCCCAGGAAGACTGAATATCACCTAAAGTTAATTCGATACCAGTAAACATATTATTTACGGCTTCAATTAAATAAGTAGCATCTATAATATTAGTTTCTACCGTGTTTTTGTCTTGTTGAAAATTAGTGTCTGTAGTACCAAAATAAGTAACTTTACCACGAGGTATTGCAAACATCATTCTGCCATCAGGAACATCAAAATAAACCGATTGTTTTACAGGCAGTTTTTCATGAGCAACAACTAAATGAACCCCTTTCGTTAAATGCAGTCTTTTACCAATTTTAGAGTTATTAATTTGTCGTAACTCATCTACCCATGGGCCTGCAGCATTAACTACATATTTTGCTTTAATTATATACTCTTCGTTTGAAAAAACATCAGAAACCTTTGCTCCAACTACGCGCTTATTATCGTAAATAAACTCATTGGCTTTTGTATAATTAAGTATTTGTGCGTTGTATTGGCTAGCTGTTTTTAGTACTTCTATTGTTAAACGGGCATCATCTGTGCGATATTCAGCATAATAACCTGCACCTTGTAAAATGTTTTTAGGTAATAAAGGTTCTTTGTTAAGAGCTTCTTTTTTGTCGAGCATTTTACGTTTATCATCACCTTCTACAGAGGCTAAAACATCGTACACTTTTAATCCGATAGAGGTTAACCAAGACCCATAAGTTCCACCATCAATTAAAGGAAGAATCATTTTTTCTGGAATTACTAAATGAGGTGCTATTTTATGAACAATTGCTCGTTCGGTACCTACTTCTTTTACCAACCAAAAATCGAATTGTTTTAAGTAGCGTAAACCACCATGAATTAGTTTTGTGGATTTACTTGAGGTACCAGAAGCAAAATCATTTTTTTCAACTAAGGCCACTTTCATACCTCTAGATGCTGCGTCTAATGCAATTCCTGCACCGGTAATTCCTCCACCAATAATTAAAATATCAAATTCGGTGTCTTGTAATTCTTGTTGAATATTTTTTCGATTGAAAAAAGAAAAGTGGTTCATAGCTAGCTTTTTATTTAACAAAAGTAAGAATAAAATGAAGTAAAAAGCACAAAAAAAAAGGCTGAATAAATTCAGCCCTTTATAGTTGCCCCCGCAACGAACAAATCATTTACTGATTCATTCTTAACCAATTTATATTTGCTTGTTTTTGTAATTTATCTGCGCCTTCTTGTTGCCAAGATTTTAAGGTGTTGTTTATCCACGAATTGTAAAATAAGTAGAGTTTACCGTCTCTTATTTCATAGTTTTCAGGATCAATAGCTACTTTTTCACCCTTTTTTCCCATTGCATAAGCACAATAACCACCATATTGAGGAATGTATTTTTTAGGGTTTTCTTTAAATAAGTTGATATTTTTTTCTGATGAAAATTTAAATTTAACACCATTAAAGGTAGTAGTAAGTTTCTTTTTTCCTTCTAAAGGTTGTTTATTTGTAAAGTAAGAAACAACATCATAACCTTCAGCAACATATCCTTTATATGTATTATAATCTGTTTTTTGAGCTACTAAAATAGTAGTTGTAATCAGAAAAATAAGAGTTATAAAATGTTTCAAAAAATTTAATTTTAAACTATAGTCGACAAGTATTTATTTAACTTACAATTTTTTTAATAAAAATATAAATAGAGCTTAGTTATATTTAATAATTTATAGAACCATTAGGTTACATCCACGAATATCAGAATTATCAAACCTACCAATAATTTCAAAACTATTATCGGTATGTATTTTACCTAAATCTTGTGTAGCAATAAAAGAACAAGAATTATAATTTGCTAAATCGATAACGTTAATACCGCCCGATTTTTCTTTTGGTAAAATTGTTAATGAATCTTCAGTATCTCTGGTTAAAAATAGCATCCAAGGCGGACAATTAAAAATACCATTTCCTTTAGAATAACCTTGACTTAACAACTCTGTCATACCATATTCTGAATGAATTTTTTTAACACCAAATCCATTAGAAAGTATAGTGTGTAGCTCGTGACGAACCAGTTCTTTTCTTCTACCTTTCATGCCACCAGTTTCCATAACAATGGTGTTTTTAAGGTTAAAAGTATGTTTTTCAATTAAATCTAACAGTGCAAAAGAAACGCCAATAAGTAATATTTTTTGACCTTTTTTATCTAAATCGATAAGTTTTGCAGCTAATTCATCTAAATTATTAAGATAAAAACCACTTTCTGGTTGTTTTGATTTTTTTATCAAATCATTAACCATATATACTAATGAAGATCCTTTACGTTCTAAATAATTAGGTAATAAAGCTAAAACTGCGTATTCTTCTATGTTGCCATAAAAATGCTTAAAAGCATTTAAGTAACTTTCTTCATACCAAGATAAATCTGTAACTAAATGCTTACTTGTTATACTACCTGTGGTACCAGAACTTGAAAATGTTTCTTGAACTTTATCAGTAGAAGAAAGTATTTTTTTGTTTTTAAAAAATTGAATGGGTAAAAAAGGAATCTGTTCTATAGAAGTAACATCACTTGGATGAACGTATAATAAATCACAAAAAGAACGATAAACTTTATTGTTTGTAAACTGATGTTTAAAAACTTGTAAAGCTACTCTAGTAAACTCTTCTTCAGATTGTATATTAAAAACTTGTTCTTTCATATAAAGTTTACAAAAGTACTATTATTAATACTATATTATAAAAAGAAAAAGCTTGTTTTAAAACAAGCTTTTTCTTTTTTATAATTTTATAAACTATTAAATAGCTTCGTTTAATTGTGCTTTATATTTATTTAATAATGTTTTAGTGATAGCTATATTTGCTTTAGCAGAATCAATAGCTAGGTAAATAAAATAACCTCCGTTAGGAGCTACATTAATAATATGTATTTGATCGGTTAAGGTAATAGTCATATCTTTAATGTCTTCTTCTAAACCTAAAGCTTTAATAGTTTTTAGTTTTGCATTTACAACCTCTAAATTATATGCTGATGCTAAATTAATATCAAAACTAGAAGAAGCAGTATCGGCAATTAATGCTTCACCAGACTCTATCTCTGTTACACTTAAAGCAATATATCCAGGTATATTATTACGAATATTTTCTACTAAATCATTTAAAATTTCTGTCATTTTCGGGAGGTTTTTATTGTTAAATTTACTTGTTTCTTTAAAATATCAATTTTACTTTTACTGTTTAATGTTTTTTAATAAAAATTAAACAACAATGTAAAAGTAATCAAAAATTCATTACAATATAGTATTTTGTATGTTAATTTTATGGTTTTTATGTTAAAAAAATAAATAGGTTACAATTTTAGTAAAAAAATGTTACTAAGTAATTTTAACCTTTATATTAAAAATTGTTTAATTTTAAACACATATTATTAAAATTGTTTAATTTATAAAAGTGTGAAATTATTTGTAGTTTTGTTTTTTATAATAAATAACTAAAATTACAATATAAAAATGGCAGATTTTGGTATCAAAGAAGCTTTAGCTCAATTAGGAGTAAAAGATATAAACAACGGAACTTCTACAGGTTCTAATAACTTTTCTAACGGAGAAATTATTGAAAGTTACTCACCAGTTGATGGGAAACTAATCGGTAAAGTAAAATCTACGACAAGAGAAGATTATGATAAAGTAATGGAAACGGCTACAGAGGCATTTTTGTCTTTTAGAAATATGCCAGCTCCACAAAGAGGAGAAATTGTACGTCAGTTTGGTAATAAATTAAGAGAGTTAAAAGAACCATTAGGTAAGTTAGTTTCTTACGAAATGGGTAAATCTTTACAAGAAGGTTACGGTGAAGTTCAGGAAATGATCGATATCTGTGATTTTGCTGTTGGTTTATCACGTCAGTTAAACGGACAAACAATTCCGTCTGAACGTCCAGGACACGTAATGAGAGAACAATGGCACCCAATTGGTGTAGTTGGTATTATCTCTGCATTTAACTTTCCTGTTGCAGTTTGGGCTTGGAATACAGCTTTAGCATGGATTTGTGGTGACGTATGTGTATGGAAAGGTTCTGAAAAAGCACCTTTATGTTCTATCGCTTGTCAAAACATTATTGCAGATGTTTTAAAACAAAATAACTTACCAGAAGGTATTTCTTCTATCATTAACGGAGATTATAAAGTTGGTGAAATGATGACTACTGATACTCGTATTCCTTTAGTTTCTGCTACAGGATCTACAAGAATGGGAAGAATCGTTGGTGCAACTGTTGCAGAACGTTTCGGAAAATCTTTATTAGAATTAGGAGGAAACAACGCAATTATTATTACACCAACTGCCGATTTAAAAGTGGTAGTTCCTGGTGCAGTATTTGGTGCTGTTGGTACTTGTGGACAACGTTGTACTTCAACAAGAAGATTAATTATTCACGAATCTGTATATGATAAAGTAAGAGATGCAATTGTTGGTGCTTACGGGCAGTTAACTATTGGAAATCCTTTAGATGAAAAAAATCATATTGGGCCGTTAATCGATCACGATTCTGTAAATACTTATTTAGCTGCCATTGAAAAGGCAAAAGCTGAAGGCGGTAATGTTTTAGTTGAAGGTGGTGTTTTAAAAGGTGAAGGTTACGAAAGCGGATGCTATGTAAAACCAGCTATTATTGAAGCTGAGAATCATTTTGAAATTGTACAGCACGAAACTTTTGCTCCGATTTTATATTTAATGAAATATTCAGGAGAAGTAGAAAATGCAATCGCAAAACAAAACGGTGTTGCACAAGGATTATCATCAGCAATTATGACAAATGAAATGAAAGAAGCTGAAAAGTTCTTATCATATGCAGGTTCTGATTGTGGTATTGCTAACGTAAATATTGGAACTTCTGGTGCAGAAATTGGTGGTGCTTTTGGAGGTGAAAAAGAAACTGGTG
>CAXHZZ010000068.1:0-12318 GCA_964021635.1 uncultured Tenacibaculum sp. | reverse complement strand
GGTGTTTGGATTTCTCATGGAGAAGGAAAGTTTAACTTACCAGAATCTGAAGAAAATTATAATATCGTTGCAAAATATGGTTATGAAGGATACCCTAATAACCCTAACGGATCTGACTTTAACACAGCAATGTTATCTGATAAATCAGGAAGACATTTAGTAACAATGCCTCATATAGAACGTTCTACCTTTCAATGGAACTGGGCTAATTATCCAGCTAACAGAAAAGACGAAGTTTCTCCTTGGTTAGAAGCTTTTGTAAATGCTCGAACTTGGATAGAAGGTTCTAAATAATATATAAAAATCACTTAACTTTTATAAAAAACAACTCTTTATCTTCTTGTGATAAAGAGTTGTTTTTTTACAATTAATTAAATTAATTGTTCATTTATACATAGTTTTGGTGACTTATACAATTTAACATTATTTTTTTTGAGAAAATATTATATTTAAAAAAAAAGGTGAATGGAATTTAAATATATAGATGAAAAAGATTCTAGAGGATTACTTAATAACATGTTTATTATTACCTATAAAAATGAAAATTTACCTTTTAAATCTAAAATAATACCAACTGGTTTTCCATCTGTAACTTATATTTTTGGAGAGAAACAAAAAGCTATTCATAAAGATAAATCTGTTAATTTTAATGAACTTATTATTTCTGGACAATTTAACTCAACATATTCTTATCATGTTAATTCTGTTGCTAAAAATATAGGGTTTAACCTATACCCTACTGCTTTATATAAAATTTTAGGTACTAACATTTCTGTTTTTAAGAATAAACTTATTAATTTTAAAAAAATAAATAAAGAGTTGTCTGAAAAATTTACAGTTATATTTTTAAAAAATGAGCACAATCATATAAACCTTATAAATGAGAGTAAGAATTTAATAAATAACTTAGATTTATATATAGATAGAGATGTTGAAAAAATTGATCTAGCTATTGAGTATATATTAGAAAAAGAAGGAATGTTACAGGTAATTGATTTATTAAAAATTGTTGCACTTTCTCAAAAATCTTTAGAAACAAAATTTAAAAGAATTATAGGATTAACTCCCGGAAAATATATTAGATTAACACGTTTTATAAAGTTAATGCGTAGATATGAATGTAAAGAGATTGAAATTAATGATCTAATATATATGTATAATTATTACGATCATTCTCATTTTATTAAAGATTTTAAATTGTTTATGTCAGAATCACCGAAAGAGTATTTTAAAAAAGAATATCCATTAATTAAAGCCTACTCAAAAGATTTATAATCACGATTATTTACAGTTATAAACTTTAAAATCGTTTTACCTTAGTCGTAACTTACAAAATCAATATATTTTGGGAAATATATTATAAGTTAAGGGGAAAAAGACGAAATATAATTTCGTCTTTTTTAATTTACTCAACAGGTGTTCTGTAACAATTGTTACAAAACACCTGTTGAACAAATTGTATATTGTACTTATTATTAATCAAATTTTGAAGGGTTAGATTAATAGTTTTTATGTAAAAGGTAGAAGACACATTATAAAATGTGTCTTCTTTATTTAATTTACTCTTATTATTTTTGTGTCACCTATAATAATCCCTTTTTTAAGTTTTGCACTACCTTTATATGTTATAGTAGACTCTCCATATGAGGTTATTTTAATTTTATTGGACACATTAAACTGATAATTTCCATCACCATAAGCAGTTAATTTAACTTCTTTACATTTTATATTATTGGTAATAATTTTGGTAGACCCGTACGCAGTTATTTTTTGTCTTTCTACAATACCTTCTTTAATAGAAAGATAACTGTCACCATATATAATAATTCTTAAGTCACCTACATTAATAGTATCAATTATAACTTCAGATTCACCATATACTCTTAACTTACATTGAGGTTGATTTACATCATTTAGAAAATTTATTTTCTCTTCTCCTCTTAATGAAAAGGTATCAACATTTACATATGTAATAATTATTCTTGCTACAGTACTTTTATAAATAGGTTTCTTTATCGTAAAATTTTTATATTCATTTTTTTTATTTTTAGTTATAGTTTTAGCTCCTTTTAGATATACTTGAAGTGTATTTGATATAATTTCATATTGAAATTTTTCTACAGGCACGTTAATATTTTTAATGGTAATACTAGCAACATCTCCTTTTACAAAAATAGTTTCTATATGAGGACTGACAATTACTTTATTAAAATTTTCTTTTAACAATATAACTTTTTCTTTACCAAAAGCTTCATCTGTTAATAATGATATTATTAGTAGTAGTATTATTTTGAAATTATAATTTGTAAGTATAATATTATTCAAACTTTAAATATTTAATTAAATTAATTTTCGTTGCTTTATAAGCTTTATAACCAACTATAGAGAATACTAAAACAATTAAAATAATTGGTGTTAAAATATATGGTAATATTGGCATGTCTATTCTGTAAACAAAATTCTGCAACCAGGTTTGCATAAAATAATAAGCAATTGGAATTAGTATTACTGAAGAGATTAATACAATCTTTAAAAAATTTTGTAATAACTGAATCATAATTTCATTTACTGATGCGCCTAATGTTTTACGAATTGCCACTTCTTTTAATCGTTGCTGAATTGTTAAGGTTGATAAAGCAAATAATCCTAATAAAGAAATTAAAATTACTAATATAGATAGCACTAAAAACAGTGTTTGTTGTTTCTGATATTTTTTATACGTTTTGGCAAATTTCTTATCTAAAAACTCATATGAAAAAGGATATTTAGCATCTATATTTTGCTTCCAATATGTTTCTATTTCTGCAATAGATTTATCAATATTATTAGGTTTAATTTTAAATTGAATTGCAGGAATCCAACTATGTGTAAATTCTAAACCTTCCCAAGGAACTAAAAACATAGGTGCTATTTTAGAATCAAAACCGTCAAAATGATAATCCTCAATCATACCAATTACTTCAAATGAATTTGATTCATCTTCATCTTCAAGCCAACCTAAAGCTAATTTTTCTCCTAAAGGATTATTATAAATACCTAATGCTTTAGCTGCTGTTTCATTTATTATAATTTTATTGGTTTTATCTGTTGCTTTTTCATCTGAAAAACTTCTACCTTTTAGTACTTTAATTTTAGCAAAATCTATGTAATTATAATCTACAACGTTTGATGCTGTATTTAAACTTTTATCATTTATTTTATGACTTAAACCTGTGCCATTTACATAACCTTCACCCGGAACAAACATACTTGCTGTTACAGAAATGATATTTTCTTTTTTTGATAAAACTTCTTTAGCTAATTTATATTTTTGATATTTATTAGGCATACTATACACGTCAACAGAAAGTACCTGTTCTTTATCAAAACCTAAATCTTTCTCCATCATATAGTTAATTTGACTTCCTACAATTAACATACTAATAATAAAAAAACCAGAAATTAAAAACTGTAAACCTAACATTATATTTCTTGCTAAGTTTCCTTTTTTACTTTTAGAAATACTTCCTTTTAAAACTTCAATGGCTTTAAAATTAGAAAGATATATTGCAGGAATACTACCCACAAAAAGAGAGGTAAATAACACTGTAAAGAATAACGTCATCAATGAATTTGAATGTAAAATTGAAATTTCAGTTTCAACGAATTCATTAAAAAACGGTAACAATAACTCCACAATAACTAGCGCAAAAAGAAATGATATAAATCCTTGTAAAATAATTTCTAATATATATTGAATTAGTAATTGGTTTTTAGATAAACCAAGTGTTTTCTTTACCCCTACTTCTTTGGCTCTCTGACTAGCTGTTGCTATAGATAAATTAATAAAGTTTACACAAGAAATAACAATTAAAAGAATAGATAACCCTAGTAAAATCATGAGTAATTGATAATTTCCTGTTCCGCTTGGCCCTGCTCTTTTTGCAGTATTATGCAAATACAACGTATCTAACTTATCTAAAAGTACTGTCGGAATTCCATATTTCTTATCAAATTCTGGTATTGTCATGCCATTACTTTCAACCTCAGGTCTGTATCCTTTTTCAATGATAACTTGATTCATTTTTCTCTGTAGCTCTTCTAAATCTGTTCCTTTAGTAATTCTGCAAAAAACTTCATTATTATGATTTCCCCAATTAACTTCAAACGCCTCGTCAAATTGAATTAAAACTTCAGGCTCGTGATGCGAATTCTTCGGAATTTCATATACACAACCTACAATATAATTTTCACCATCAATTTTTACCGTATTACCTACCGTTTTATCTCCTTTAAAAATTCTTTCAGCATATGCTTTTGATAATGCAATATTTTTTCTAGTTTCAGCAAATTTATCAGAAGATCCTTCTATAATTTCAAAAGGGAAAAAGTCAAAAAACTGTGGTTCTGTAAATATTGTTTTATCATTAAATTCATAGTCATCTTTGTACTGAATCACCTTACTTCTATAAAATGGTTTTATCATTACAGAGGCTGTTACCTCAGGTAATTCTTTTGGAAACATTAAATACATTCCTGCATTTACAGTATACCAAACTTCATCATTTTTAGGTTGCTTTAAATTTACTCTGTAAACATCATCTTTATTAGGATTCCACTGATTATAACTTTTCTCTTCGTTTAAGTATAATAAAACAATTAATAAACCAGCCAATCCTAAAGTTAAACCACTAATATTAATAATAGTGTTTAACCAATTTTTTTTACTATTCCTAAAGAATATTTTTAACCATATTTGATACATAAATTTTCTTTTTTTAAAATTAGTTGATTAAAACATCTACTTTATGCTCATTCTTTTTCACAGAAACTACTTCTCCGTCATTTAAAGTAATTACTCGTGATGAAAATTGTGCGTCATAAGAAGAGTGTGTAACCATAACAATTGTAGCTCCAGATGCATGTAGTTCTGTTAATAATTCCATTACATCATTACCACTTTTACTATCTAAATTACCTGTTGGTTCATCAGCTAAAATTAATTTAGGATTCGTAACTAAAGCTCTAGCTACAGCTACTCTTTGTTGCTGACCACCAGATAATTGTAACGGAAAATGTTTTGCTCTATGAGCAATACCAATTCGTTCTAATATTTCTGTAACTCTAACTTTTCTTTCTGATGCTTTTACCTTATTATAAATTAAAGGAAGTTCTACATTTTCGTATACCGTTAACTCATCAATTAGATTAAAATTCTGAAAAACAAAACCAATATTTGCTTTTCGCAAGCTAGATCTTTCTTTTTCATTAAACTTTGCCACTTCTGTTTCATCAAATAAATAGCTCCCTTCATTTGGCGCATCTAATAAACCAATAATGTTTAATAAAGTTGATTTACCACAGCCCGATGCTCCCATGATTGAAACAAATTCTCCTTTTTTAACTTCTAAACTTAACTTATTTAAAGCTGTTGTTTCTACTTCTTCTGTTCTATAAACCTTTACTAAATCTGTTATTTTTATCATTTTAATATGTCTTTTAAATTTATTACTTAATGTTCTAGATTTTGCTCGAATCTGACATTAACTTTGTTACTTTACAACTTTTAAAATCTAATTTATATTTACCTCTTCCATGTTCTGAAAATCATCATAGCTAGAAGTAATTACTTTATCTCCTTCCTTTAAACCTTTTACTACCTCGTAATAAAAAGGATTTTCCCTACCAATTTTAATGTTTCTTTTTACCGCTTTATTATCCGAATCTATAACAAAAACCCATTTACCGTTAGTACTTTGATAAAACAATCCTTTAGGTATTAATAAAGCTTTTGTTCTGCCTGATAAAAACACTTTACTTTTTAAAGACATACCTCTTTTTATGTTGCTTGATAAAGTATCTTTATCAAACAATAATTCTACTTTAAATTGTCCACTTTTAACTTCAGGATAAATTTTTGATATGGCTATTTTATAGTTTTCAGTATTTGCAGAAACACTTCCTTTAATTCCTTTTTTAAGTTTAGATATATAGTATTCATCCACATTTGCTACTAATTTATAACCATCTAAAACATCCATTTTTCCGATTGATTCTCCTTGATTGTAGTTTTCTCCTAATATTGGATTAAAAGAAGATAACAAACCATCTACCGGTGCTTTCACAGTAAAATTCTCCTTGTTTTTACGTAACAACTCTAAGCTTTTCTCCATATTATTTAATGATGAATTTATACTTATTAATTGTAAATATCTACTTCTTTTTTCTTCTGAAACACTTTTTTTAATTACGCCATTTCTATCTTTTTGATATGAATGTTCTTGAGCAGATTTTTCATAATCATTTTTTGCCACAACTCCTTTCTCGAATAATTTCTTATCTAAATCGTATTGGCGTTTTGCATTTCTAAAATCATTATTAATACTCAATAATTGTTGATCTAAACTTAATTGCTGATTTTTAATACTTACTCGTAAGTTTCTTAAATTATTAATCTGCTCAATCATTGCTGTTTCTTGTGTTAAATAATTTAACTCAGCATTCGGATTGTAGACTTTTAATAAAGACGTTCCTTTTTTAATCATTTGTCCGCTTTCTACAAAAATTTTAGAAACAGAACCACCCTGAATAACATTTACTAAAACAGAGGTTTTAGGCTCAACTGTACTATTAAATAAAATAACATCTTCAAAATCTCCTCGAGTAACTTCTCTAATACTTAAACTATCTTTATTAATGTTAACTTGTTTTTTACGCGTTAAATTCATTAAAATAACACTCATTAATAAGACGATTGGAATTCCCCATATTAGCATCTTTTTAGTTGTTTTGTTTTTAGTTTGTATCTGCTTATCCATTATAATTTGTCTTCGTTTGGCATAGTTAAGGCCATAAATGTGCCATTAGGAAACATATATTCAAATCGTTACAAATCAAATACTTATGTTTTTGATTGGTTTTACAAGTGTTCAAAAACGAACATTTTTTTGTTCATATTCAAACAATTGACTAACTATGTAGTATGAGAAAAAAAGAAGCAACCATATTAATAGTAGATGATGATGATGACATCTTGTTTTCTGCCAGAATAAGTTTAAAAAAATATTTTACAGAGATTATCACAGCTAATAATCCGAAGAAAATAAGTAATCATTTAACTTCTTCAACCAATATAGATGTTGTTTTGTTAGACATGAATTACCGTATTGGTTATGAAGATGGTAAAGAAGGTTTGTATTGGTTAAAGCATATTAAAGAAGTTAGTCCGGAAACTACGGTACTTTTAATGACTGCTTTTGGTAGTGTAAATTTAGCTGTTGATGCTATTAAAAAAGGAGCTACTGATTTTATATTAAAACCTTGGAATACTGAGAAGTTATACGGAATTGTAAATTCGGGAATAGAATTATCGCGTTCTAAACGAAAAACAACACAATTAGAAACTGTACAAAAATTAAACGATAAAGATTTTCATCAACAAA
Source organism: uncultured Tenacibaculum sp. (assembly GCA_964021635.1). Lineage (GTDB taxonomy): Bacteria > Bacteroidota > Bacteroidia > Flavobacteriales > Flavobacteriaceae > Polaribacter. The sequence continues at coordinate 4,897 of CAXHZZ010000068.1, read as the reverse complement.
CTGAACACATTATTGGTACTTCGCCAGCAATGAAATCGGCTGTTGGCTTGGCAAATAAGGTGGCGCCTACTGATGCTACTATTTTAATTTTAGGTGAAAACGGAACAGGAAAATACGTATTTGCAAAAGAAATACATTTAAAATCCGAAAGGAAAAACCATCCTTTTATTCATGTCGATTTAGGTTCTTTAAATGAAAATTTATTTGAAAGTGAATTGTTTGGTTATACAAAAGGAGCTTTTACGGATGCTCATAAAGATACTATTGGTAGATTTGAATTAGCAAAAGGCGGTACTATTTTTTTAGATGAAATAGGTAACCTCCCACTCCATTTACAATCTAAATTATTAACGGTTGTTCAGAACAGAAAAATAACTCGTTTGGGTGAAGGTAAAGAAAGAGCTATTGATGTGCGAATTATTTGTGCTACAAATGCTAATATTCATAAAATGGTAGAAGAGCAATTGTTTCGTCAGGATTTGTTGTTTAGAATAAATACCATCGAATTAAACTTACCGCCGCTTCGAGATCGTGTTGGTGATGTTGAGTTACTTGCGAATCATTTTTTAAAGAAATTAAACCAAAAATACAGAAAGAAAATAAACGGATTTACTACACAAGCTATTGGTGGATTAAAAAAATACCATTGGCCTGGAAATATTAGAGAAATAGAACATATTGTAGAACGTGCAGTAATTATAACAGATAACAATGAAATTCAGTTAGAAGATTTACATTTTTCAACTAAAAAACTAGAAGCTACATTGGCTAATAGTTTAAACTTAGAAGAAACTGAAAAGTTGTTAATAGAACAAGCTTTACAAAAGCATCAAGGTAATATTTCTCGTGCCGCAAAAGATTTAGGTTTAACCCGTGCTGCACTATATAGACGCTTAGAAAAACATCAATTATAAAATGGGAAAACCTCAATTTATTCATATTCTCTTTAGAGTTTTACTATTGATAGTAAACGGAATTCTAATTTTTTTCACCTATTTAAACGGATACTCAATTAACGCTATTGGGTTTTCTTTTTTGTTTATTTTTCAACTATTTTTATTTTTTGATTATTTAACAAAACTGTTTTCTGATATCGAAAAATCGATAGACTGTTTATTACATGATGATTATTCGAATACTTTTTCATCTAAAAAAAGAGAAAATCCGTTACATAACAAAACGGCTTTATTATTAGAAAAAAATCGAAAGAAAAATCTTTTAAAAACTTCTGAAGCGTTAATTCTTACCAATATTATAGAAAGTTTAAGTATAGGTGTTCTTATTTTAAGAAAAGATAAGAATCAAAAAATTGAAGTATTTCAAATTAATAAAGCGTTTATCGAGTTTTTAAAAATACCTAAGTTTTATAATTGGAATTTACTGAAAGGTAAACTAGGTAACCTCGCTAAGTTTATAGCTAAATGGCAAGAAATTAAACATACTATTAGTATTGATATAAACGATATAAAAGAAAGTTTTTTTTTAAAAACCTCGGTTACAAAAACCAATCAATATGAGTATTTAATTATTTCATTAGAAACTATTCAGCAATTAATTGATAAAAAAGAAAAAGAAGCCTGGTATAAATTAATGAATGTAATGTCTCACGAAATAATTAACACCATTACTCCTATTAGTAGTTTAGCCGAAAATTTAGATTCACTTTTACAAGAAGAAGATCAAACTGATGAAGAAACAATACAAGAGTTATCACAAGGATTACAAATAATTAAACGTCGTTCATACCATTTAACATCTTTTGTAGATACTTATAGAAAGTTAGCTGAATTGCCTTTGCCGCAAAAAGCAGAAGTAGATCTTACTAAAATTATTAAAAATACTTTAGCGCTTTTTCAACAAGAATTTTTATCTCAAAAAATACATATAAAATTCGATGTTTCTAAAAAGATAATTATAAATGCTGATAAACAACAAATAGAACAAGTACTTATAAATTTACTATCTAATTGTTTGTATGCTTTAGTGGCTATTAAAAATCCAAAAATCACAATTAAATTACATCAAGAAAATAACCGAATAAACTTATCTGTTATAGATAACGGTATTGGTATTTCTAATGATATTAAAGACAACATCTTTATTCCATATTTTACAACCCGAAAAGACGGTTCTGGAATTGGCTTAACTTTAAGTAAAAGTATTATGGAAGCTCACAACGGAACAATTCGGTTTGTATCACATACAAATGAGACTTGTTTTATGTTAACTTTTATAAAAATCAAGTGATTTACAATTGTAAACTAATTATTTATTGATAATTAATTTTATATAATCCAATGGGTATATATTTGTAAACTAACATGTATTAGTGATATTTACAATTGTAATTAAGAGAGACAACCTTATTATCATGCTATTTTAGGTATATATATCTTAAATGCGGTGGTTTATCTCTTAATTGACGTATAACACTTGTATATATAGCATAACTCTTCTTTAGACCTCTTAAAAACAGCAAACTTATCGATTTATAAGAGCTATAATTCTATTTATAGGTTATTACATATCCATCTTTTGTCTTAATAAATAAGATGTTTACATATGTAAATAAGTGTTTAAATAAATTTATGCTTTACAAATGTATTTAATCTATTTACCAGTAACAGCTACCTAAATCATAAAAACTATTGAAAATCTCTATAACAAAAGCTTAAATAACTGTATTATAGTTAATTACAATCATTTACCTATAGTTTTAATGAAGTGTAAATAAGAATGTTAAGTTGTTTTGTTAAATTTTCATATCAATTTACAATTGTGTAACTTTACAGTTCATACATGTAATTTACAATTGTAACCTATCTATGGATTTACTTACTCGATTAAAAGAAATAATTGCTCATTACGATTTAACATCGTCAACTTTTGCGGATACTATAGAAGTGCCACGCTCTAGCATATCTCACCTTTTGTCAGGCAGAAATAAACCTAGTTTAGATTTTGTTATGAAAGTGGTTGATAAATTCCCAGAAGTAGATTTGTACTGGTTATTATATAATGAAGGATCTTTTCCTAAAAAAGAAACCGCTATTGAAAAATCAACAGTAAATAGTAAAGACGAAAAAGAAGCACCTTCTCTATTTTCTAAAAATACGGTATTCGAAGAAGAACCTATAAATAATTCAAATACGCAATTCTCAGGAAGCACTAAAAAACTAAGAAAAGTAGTACTTTTATATACTGACGGAAGTTTTGAAGAGTTTAACCAATAAAAAAAGCAGCAATTTAAAATTGCTGCTTTTTTTAATATTATTATAATCTATATTACTATGTTAACATTCCTCCATCTACAGATAAAGTTTGTCCTGTAATATAAGAACTCATATCAGAAGCTAAAAACACGCAAGCGTTTGCAATATCTTTTGGCGATCCACCTCTTTTTAAAGGGATTTCATTACGCCATCCTTCCACTACTTTTTCATCTAATTTTGCAGTCATTTCAGTTTCAATAAATCCAGGAGCAACTACGTTACTTCTAATATTTCTTGAGCCTAACTCTAATGCTACAGATTTAGAAAATCCTAAAATACCAGCTTTTGATGCTGCATAATTTGCCTGACCTGCATTACCTTTTAATCCAACTACAGAACTCATGTTTATAATAGAACCTGATCGTTGTTTCATCATCGGACGAATAACTGCTTTGGTTAAATTAAAAACCGATTTTAAATTTACTTCAATTACTTTATCAAAATCTGTTTCAGAAATACGCATCAACAAATTATCTTTAGTAATACCAGCGTTATTTACTAATACATCAATCGTTTTAAATTCTTCTAAAACATTTTTTGCTAATTCTTGCGCCGCATCAAAATCTGCAGCATTAGATTGGTATCCTTTTGCTTTTACACCTAAATCTGTTAATTCATTTTCTAAAGCAGTTGCTGCTTCAACAGATGAACTATAAGTAAATGCAATGTTACACCCTTGATTTGCAAACTCCAAAGCAATTCCTCTTCCGATTCCTCTTGTTGCTCCAGTAATTATTGCTGTTTTATTTTCTAAAAGTTTCATTTATTAGTTGTTTTTAATAAGTCAAATATAAAAAGAAAAATCCTGCTAAAGAATACTCTTTAACAGGATTTTATATTTATTATAATCTTAAATTAAGAGCTTATAATTAAAGTTTATTTTGATAACACTTTTGCTACTATTTCCCCAATTTTAGCTGGAGATTCAACAACATGAACTCCGTTTTCTGCTAAAATTTTCATTTTTGCTTGAGCAGTATCATCATCACCACCTACAATTGCACCTGCATGCCCCATTGTTCTACCAGCTGGTGCAGTTTGTCCTGCGATAAAACCAATAACTGGTTTACGGTTACCGTCAGCTTTAATCCAACGAGCAGCTTCTGCTTCTAAATTTCCACCGATTTCACCAATCATAACAATTGCTTCAGTTTCATCATCATTCATTAATAACTCAACAGCTTCTTTTGTTGTAGTTCCAATAATTGGATCTCCACCAATACCAATTGCTGTAGTAACACCAAAACCTTGTTTTACAACTTGGTCAGCAGCTTCATATGTTAAAGTTCCTGATTTAGAAACGATACCTACTTTACCTTTTTTGAAGATAAAACCTGGCATAATACCAACTTTAGCTTCATCTGGAGTAATAACTCCTGGACAGTTAGGACCAACTAAAGTACAATCTAACTGATCGATATAAGCTTTTACTTTTACCATATCAGCAGTAGGAATTCCTTCAGTAATACAAATAATTACTTTAATTCCTGCTTCAGCAGACTCCATAATAGCATCAGCAGCAAATGCTGGTGGTACAAAAATAATAGAAGTATCTGCTCCTACTTTTTGTACAGCTTCATCAACTGTATTAAAAACTGGTTTACCGATATGCTCTTGACCTCCTT
>CAXHZZ010000067.1:0-12423 GCA_964021635.1 uncultured Tenacibaculum sp. | reverse complement strand
AAAAAATATAGTTGTTACTTCCCGATACAGAAGTTTCCAAAAATATGCCCAAGTATATCTTTATCAACATCATACTCACCAGTAATATTGCCTAAGTGACGTAAGCATTCACGAATATCTATAGAAAACAAATCGGTAGAAATTTCTAAATCAATTCCTTGTTGCACAGAAGTAATAGCAGTTAAAGCATTATTTAAAGCTTCGAAATGACGAGAGTTGGTAACAATAGTTTCATTATTACTCAAGGCTCCTGTATTAACTAAAGAAGTTAATTCTGCCTTTAGCTCATCAATACCTGTTTTTTGTTTTGCAGAAAGTAAAATTAGGTTTTCAATTTCTGATTGTAAAACAGCAGAATCATGACAAGACAAGGTGTCAATTTTATTAGCAATAACTAATAAGCGTTTGTTCGGAAAACGTTTTTGTATCGTTTCTATTTCTTGTAAAAACATTTCACTAGAATGAGAAAATTTATTAGAATCGATTAAAAAGATAATCAATTGTGCGTTTTCTGCTTTTTCGTAAGTTTTTTTAATTCCGATGTTTTCAACAACATCTTCTGTCTCTCTAATTCCAGCAGTATCTATAAATCTAAAAGCAACACCATCTATAATTAATTCGTCTTCAATAGCATCACGAGTAGTACCAGCAATATCAGATACAATGGCCTTTTCTTCGTTTAAAAGAGTATTTAACAAAGTTGATTTACCAACATTAGGCTCTCCTATAATTGCTACGGGAATTCCGTTTTTCATAGCATTTCCAAAAGCAAAAGAATCGATTAATCGCTTTAAAACAAAAGTAATTTTAGTAACTAACTCTTTAAATTTAGTTCTGTCAGCAAATTCAACATCTTCACCAGAAAAATCTAATTCTAGTTCTATTAAAGCAGCAAAATCTAATAATTGTACACGTAGTTCTTTTAATTCATTGGTAATTCCGCCACGCATTTGTTGAATAGCCATTTGATGACTAGCAGCAGAGTTAGCTGCAATTACATCGGCCACAGCTTCGGCTTGCGATAAATCCATTTTTCCGTTTAAGAAAGCGCGCATGGTAAACTCACCATTATCTGCCATTCTACATCCATTTTTTAAAAACAACTGAATGATTTCTTGCTGAATAAAAACAGATCCGTGACACGATATTTCTACAACATTTTCACCTGTATAAGAACGTGGGTTTTTAAAAATCGAGACTAAAACTTCATCTAAAATAGTTGTATTATCAACAATATGACCTAAATGAATGGTGTGCGTTTTCTGATTCGATAACATTTTTTTGTTGGTTACCGATTTAAAAAAACTATCAACAATAGTAATAGCGTTTTCTCCCGAAAGTCTTATAACGGCTATAGCCCCAACACCTGCAGGAGTTGCTAAAGCAATAATTGTATCGTTTTGAATCATATTACAAAAATATTAATAATTAAATAGCTTGTCTTATAAAGTCTTCGTATTCATAAAAAAAGAGCTCAAATTGGTTCATGTTTTCTACATAAAACTCAAAACAATCCCTCCAAGTATCTTTGTTGTGAATACTAAATTTTTTATCAAAAGGAACATATATACGACGGATAATTTTTCGGTTATCTAACTCGAAATTATCGTGATAAATTACTTCTGGTAAATATTCGGTTTCTAAAATAGTTTTTAAGGATAATAACTGATCATATAGTAATTCATTAGCAACTTCATCTAAATGTTCAAAGTCTAAACAGACAGATGCTTTTTTGCGGTCTGCCTGAAATTTAAAAGCAAATCCTTTTATTTTAGTGTTGTATAATAACCATTTTCTTGGGAACGATTTTCCGAAGCTTGTCCAGAATTCTTTACGTAATTTTGCTGATTCTTCTTTACTAAACATTAGCCGTGTATTTTAGCGCTGTTTCCTCTATTTCTCATCATTTCAGCTTCAAAAGCAACCAAAGCTTCCCACTTTTCATCAACAATCTTTCTGTCTTGATATTTACGCGCAAAACCTAAAAAAACAGTATAATGATTGGCTTCAGAAATCATTAAATCATTATAAAATTTAGACAACTCTTCATCCTCCATATTTTCAGAAAAAACTTTAAAACGCTCACAGCTTCTTGCTTCAATTAAAGCGGCAATTAATAAGCGTTGCACAAGTGCATTGGTTCTGTCTTTTGTTTTGGTAAAGAATTTTTGTAGTTGAATAGCATAATCGTTTTTTTGCTCTCTTCCTAAAACCATTCCGCGTTTTACCATAAAATCATGAACCATTTTAAAATGCTCCATTTCTTCAATAGCAATTTCACTCATACTTTGTACAAGCTCAGTTTCTTCAGAATAATTTATAATTATAGAAACGGCATTTGAAGCCGCTTTTTGCTCTAAAAAAGCATGATCTGTTAATATTTGCTGTAAGTTGTCTTTAGCAATATCTGCCCAAGAGGTTTTAGTTTCGAATTGTAATCCTAACATAATCTAAATTCATTTTTCGTTTGCAAAACTAACGATTATTAAATTTAAGAAAGTAATAGTGCTCTTTTTTTTACTTAAAACATATAGGTTTTTAATTTTTAGTTATTTGATAACTAAAAAAGTAAAAGATTTACAAGTTTTTTTTATAAAAAACGTAAATTTGAAAGACTTCTGAAAAATAAAATTGATTTGCTATGAAAAAAAATATAAAACTAATTATTTTAGTTTTACTGGTGTTTATTGGTAATGCTTGTAAGAAAAATACAAATAAAGAAAGCAATGTAAATGCTTATAATGAGTATGTTGCTGTTTTTCCTGAAAAACTAATTTCTATTACTCCAAAACTAGACTTTCTTTTAAAAAAATATATAAAAGATGCTACGGTTACTAATGATTTAATTACAATTACACCAGATGTTAAAGGATCGGTAACATTAAATAATAATATGGTTTCCTTTATACCGAATGAAAAATTAGAAAGCAATAAAGCATATAAAATAACACTTCATTTATCAAAATTATACGATGATATTGATACTGCTTTAAAAGATTTTAGCATTGAAGTAAAAACAAAAGAGTTATTTTTTAATGTCGCTTTACAATCGCCAACAGTATATAGTAAAGATTGGTATTTTGTAGAAGGAGTTTTAACGGCAAGTGATGTTGTTGAAAAAGAAAAATTATCAGAAATAGTAAAGATAAATTATAAAGGGAGCAAAGCAAAAGTAAAGTTTCAAACTTTCGAGAAGTTAGCTTCTAAAGTATATTTTAAAATAGATAGTTTACAACGATTTGTTGAAGATGAAAACTTAAAAGTATCTTGGATTGGTGATGCTATAAAATCTACTTCAAAAGGAGAGCGAGAGATAACAATTACAGGAAAAAATAATTTTAAAGTTTTAAATGTAGAAGTTGCTAATACCGATAAACAACGAATAGATATTAGTTTTTCTGACCCAATAAAAAAATCACAAGACTTAAAAGGATTAATTCAGTTTGCAGATACTCAAAAAAGAAAATTCACCTATAAAATCACCAATAATATAGTAACTATTTATCCGCAGTCATCTTTTAAGGATAAGGTAAATATCGAAATATTTAAAGGAATAAAAAATGCTGAAAACTATGTTTTAAAAAAATCATATAGTAAAACATTACATTTTCAGCAATTAAAACCTTCGGTAAGCTATATTAAAAGCGGAACCATATTACCGAATTCAAAAAATCTTAAAATTAATTTTAAAGCAGTTAATCTAAAAGCTGTTGATGTAACGGTATTTAAAATTTATAAAGAAAATGTATTACAGTTTTTGCAAAATAATAATTTAGGCAACCAAGGTAATTTGCGTTATGTTGGGCGACCTGAAGCTAAATACACCGTAAACCTTACCAATCAAGGAGTAGATTTGACCAAAGAAAATGCTTTTGCTATAGATTTGACTGAATTTTTAACAATTGAAGACGGCGCAATGTATCGAGTTGATTTTTCTTTCAATCAAAAATATTCTAACTATACATGTGATGAAACTACTAATAATAGTACAATAGTTTATGGTAAAAAAGAAATAGATACCAAACAGTACGACAATCCTAGTTATTATAATAACGACTATTATAGTTATCGATGGAATGAAAGAGATAATCCATGTTCAACCTCTTATTACTATAATAAAAACAAGAGTACTAATATCTTAGCTACTAATTTAGGAGCAATCGTTAAAAAAGGTAATAACAAAACAACTTTTATTGCAGTAACTAATTTATTAACAACCGAACCCGTTTCTGGAGCTAACGTAACGCTATATAATTTACAACAACAACCTATTGTAACTATAAAAACAGATAAAGATGGAATTGCTAATTTCGAAGGAATTAAAAATGTTTTTTTTGCCGTAGTTACCAAAGATAAAAACACGACTTACATTAAATTGAATGATGGAAACTCACTTTCTATGAGTAAGTTTGATGTTTCTGGAACAAAATTACAAAAAGGAATTAAAGGATATATTTATGGCGAACGTGGTGTTTGGCGACCAGGCGATCAGTTATTTTTGACTTTTGTGTTGAATGACAATGCGAATCCGATACCAGATAATCATCCTATTAAACTTGAGTTGTTAAATCCGCAGGGAAAAATTATAGAAAGAAAAGTACTTTTTAAGAATACGAATAATATGTATGCTTATGCACCAAAAACTAATCAGGATGCCATTACTGGAAATTGGAAATTAAGAGTAAGCGTTGGTGGTGCCGTTTTTAATAAAACACTTAAAATAGAAACCATAAAACCAAATCGTTTAAAAATAAAACTAAAAACCGAAGCCGATTTTATAAAGGCTGATACACCAATTGAAGGAGATGTGGATGTAAAGTGGTTACACGGAGCAATAGCAAGAGATTTAAAATTAGACATTAACGGGAAGTTCACCCAATCGAAAACAGCATTTTCAAAATTCAAAAATTATAATTTTGATGATGTTACGCGTAGGTTTGGTACAGAAGAGTTTAAAGTATTAAAAGGAACTTTAAATAATGAAGGAAGAACAAGTTTTTCTGTAAAACCAAGGTTAGATAAAAAAGCCCCTGGAATGTTAAAAGCGAGCTTTATAACCAAAGTTTATGAAAATGGTGGTGATTTTAGTACCGATGTTTTTTCTAAAAAAGTATCTCCTTACAAAACCTATGTAGGATTATTAAATGCGGCTGAACAGCAATCTAAAAATTATTTATTTACGGATGAGAAATATACTTTTAACGTAGCAACAGTTAATGAAAACGGAGTAGGAGTAACGAATAATTTAGAAGTGAAAATTTATAAATTATCATGGCGTTGGTGGTGGAGTACAGCAGACAACGGACTCTCTAATTACGATGGTACGCGCCATCATCAAACGTATAAAACACTACAAGTAAAAACAAACGCTAGTGGTAAAGGTTCATTCGATTTAAAAGTAAGTGAAAACGACTGGGGACGTTACCTTATAAAAGTAACTGATAAGAAAAGTAAACACATTACTTCTAATATTGCTTATTTCGATTGGCCATCTTGGTACGGAAAGAAAAAAGGAAGTCAAGATAAAACGAATGCCACGATGTTGGTTTTTACTACTGATAAAGAATTGTATGAAGTAAATGAAACAGCTACAGTAAAATTCCCGTCTTCTGAAGGAGGAAGAGCTTTAATTACAATTGAAAACGGAACCGAAGTACTAAATCACTTTTGGGTAACAACAACAGCAAAACAAACGGAATTTAAATTCCCAGTATTGGCAAATTATACACCCAATGTATTTGTAAATATCTCGTTATTACAAAAACACAGTCAAACTGCAAACGATTTACCAATTCGTATGTATGGTTCTATACCAATGTTGGTAAACGATCCTGCAACGAAATTAGCACCTGAAATTCAGTTAGCAGACGAGTTAAGACCTGAATCAATCGCAAATATTAAAGTAAAAGAGAAAAACGGAAAAGCAATGACCTATACAATTGCTTTGGTTGATGATGGATTGTTAGATTTAACACGTTTTAAAACTCCAAATCCTTGGAATACCTTTTACGCACGTCAATCATTAGGTGTAAAAACTTGGGATGTTTTTGATGATGTAATTGGCGCCTATGGCGGAAAAGTAAATCAGATATTAAGTATTGGTGGTGATGAAGCTGAAGCAGGAAGTAAAAATAAAAAAGCCAATCGTTTTAAACCGATGGTAACCTATTTAGGGCCGTTTAACTTAGCAAAAGGAACTACAAAAGAGCATCAAATAAAAATACCTAAATATGTAGGTTCTGTACGAGCGATGGTAGTAGCAACGGATGCTAAAAATGATGCGTACGGTAGTGATGAAAAAACTGTTTTTGTGCGTAAACCTGTGATGATTTTAGCATCATTACCACGTAAAATTACCCCACAAGAAACCGTAACTTTACCAGTAACTGTTTTTGCAATGTTACCTTCAGTAAAAAAGGTAAAAATTACTGTGCAACAAAACGAATCGTTTACAATTGTAGGCAATAAAACTCAAACTTTATCATTTAATGAACCAGATGAAAAGATGGCCTATTTTACGTTAAAAGTAAATGATTTTAAAGGAATTGGAAAAGTAAATATTAATGCCGTTTCTGGCCGCGAAAAAGCATCCTACGAAGTAGAAATAGATGTTTTAAATCCGAATCCTGTAACTACTGAGGTAAAAGATTTAGTGTTAAAATCAAACGAAAAAAAGGAGCTTAATTTTACCACCTTTGGTACAAAAGGCACTAATACAGTAAGTATTGAATTATCTACATTGCCACCAATGAATTTTACTAAACGTATGGGGTATTTAATTCAATATCCACATGGTTGTGTAGAACAAACAACTTCTAGCGCTTTTCCGCAGTTATATTTAGCAGAAATTTTTGAATTATCCGAAGAGAAAAAACAAGATATAGAGCGAAATATAAAAGCTACGATTCAGCGTTTATCTAATTTTCAAGTATCAAGTGGCGGATTGTCATATTGGCAAGGAAACGGAAGTGCAAACAGTTGGGGAACATCATATGCAGGTCATTTTATGATTGAAGCTGCTAAAAAAGGATATGCTTTACCAATTGGATTTAAATCGAAATGGATAGGTTACCAAAAACAACAAGCACGTAATTGGAGAAATAATTCAACCTATTACAACAATGCATTATCACAAGCATACAGACTATATACATTAAGTTTGGCAAGCAGTGCAGATGTTGCTTCGATGAATCGTTTACGAGAAACAAAAGGAATTTCTAACGAAGCAAAAATGCGATTGGCAAGTGCCTATGCATTGATTGGTAAACAGTCTATTGCAAAAGGAATTTTAAATGGGTTAACTGCAAATGATTACAATAAACAACGTTATTCTAATTACGGATCTGAAACTCGTAATAAAGCCATGGCATTAGCTACTTATACATTGTTAAAAGAGGAAACGAAAGCTATTAAATTAGCAAAAGAAATCGCTGAAAGTTTATCTAGTAATACATGGATGAGTACACAAACAACTGCTTATAGTTTATTAGCGATGAGTAAATATGCGCTTCAAAACGGTGGAAGCACAGGAATTAATGCGAGTTATAGTTTAAATGAAAATTCTAAAAATATTGAAATTTCAAAAGCATTGTATGCTGAGGATATTGAAGATATTAATAAAGAAAACACTTTTAAAATAGCGAATAAAAATAGCGGAGTTTTGTATGTACGTGTTTTTAACAAAGGAATTTTACCTGTTGGAGAAGAAAAAGTATTTCAGAATAATTTAAAAACAACAATTATTTACAAAACAAAAGATGGCAATCGTATAATGCCAGATAATTTATCGCAAGGAACCAATTTTGTTGCAGAAGTTACCGTAAAAAATAGTACAAACGATACTGTAGAAAATGTAGCATTAACACAATTCATTCCTTCAGGGTGGGAAATTATAAATACTCGTTTTACAGACTTCGGAAACAACACAACATCATCTCAAGTAGATTTTACTGATATTCGTGATGCTAGTATTAGTAATTACTTTACACTTAAAAAGTACGAGAGTAAAACGTTTAAAGTGTTATTAAATGCATCGTATTTAGGAACCTATTATTTACCAGGTGTGCAGGTAGAGGCAATGTATGATAATGATTATATAGCTAGAACAAAAGGCGAATGGATTAAAGTAGTGAAGTAGAGTGTTGATTTAATTACAGCAAAAGAAAATATTAAAAAATAAAATGAGGGAATAATTAGGCTTAATAGGTAAATTAAACGACCCAAAAATGAAAGATAAAGAGCCATTAGAATTCACAGATAAAGAACTTTTAGAAGCAGGGAAGAAGTTAAAGTATAATTTAATAATCAATGCTGCACTTATTGGTTTTTTAGTAGGTATAATAATTTATAGCGTAGTAAAAAATAGCGTAGGGTTTTTAACGTTAATTCCGTTATTCTTAGCTTATAAATTAATTAAGAATTCCCAGAAAAATAAATATAATTGAACATAGATAAAAACGAAACATCAAGTTTTACAATTTGCATAGAATGCCAAGGATTAGGTAAAAAAAACAAAAGAATACGTAAAAATGTAAAACTTCGTTATCAAACAGCATTAGTTGCTTATGAAAAATCAGACAGGCAAGGAGCCGCTCCTGTTCGTCCTAAAGCGGTACAATATTCTTGCTTAAAATGTAATGGCTCAGGATTATTAGAAGCCGATAAACATCCTTTTGCAGATATAGATAATTATCCTCACGTAGCTATAATTGGTGGAGGTATTGGTGGCGCGGCACTTGCTGTGGCGTGTTTACATCGTCAAATTCCGTTTACACTTTATGAACGTGATGATAGTTTTAATTCAAGATCACAAGGTTACGGACTTACACTACAACAAGCGAGTAATGCTATTAAAGGATTGGGTATTTTTAAGTTGAAAGAAGGCGTTGTTTCAACAAAGCATGTGGTTCATAATTCTGAAGGAAAAGTAATTGGAGAATGGGGGATGAGAAAATGGATGGATTCTGAAGTTAAAACTTCTCCGAAACGAACAAATATACATATAGCGCGACAATCTTTACGGTTTGAATTATTAGATCAATTAGGAGATCATAAATCCGTAAAATGGGGACATCAATTAATCAATTTTAATGAATCTGAAGATGATTTTATTGAATTGAGTTTTCAGGTTGATGGAAAAATAAAAAAAGCAAAAGCAGATTTAGTTGTTGGTGCAGACGGAATTCGTAGTTCGGTTCGTAAACTTTTATTAGGTGATGATAGTACACCTTTGCGTTATTTAGGTTGTATTGTAATACTGGGCATTTGTACTATAAAAGATATTAAAAATGTTGATAGTTCTTTATTAGATTCCGCTACTGTATTTCAAACAGCGAATGGAAATGAACGTATTTATATGATGCCTTTTACATCAGATTCAGTAATGTGGCAACTTAGTTTTCCGATGTCAGAAGAAGCTGCAAAACAATTAAGCAAAAAAGGACCTAAAGCACTTAAAGAAGAAGCTTGTCGTAGAACTCCGTGGCACAATCCTATTCCACAAATTTTAGCAGTTACTGATGAAAGTAATATTTCGGGATATCCGGTGTATGATAGAGAATTATTAAAATCGGAGTTACTATCCAAAGAAAAAAAAGTAACACTAATTGGTGATGCAGCACATCCTATGAGTCCGTTTAAAGGGCAAGGAGCTAATCAGGCTTTATTAGATGCCTTGGCATTGGCTAGAGGAATATCTAAGGGATGTAGGCCTTTATCAGCATGGAGAAAAATTGGAATTAGAGAAAGCGTATTAACAGCTTTTGAAACAGAAATGTTACAGCGTAGTGCATCAAAAGTAAAAGGATCTGCAGAGGCTGTAAAATTTTTACATTCAGATGCTGTACTTCAAGAAGCGAATGAACCAAGAGGTCGTCCTTTAAATAGAAAATAACACGAGTAATATTGTGATTAAAGACGGTTTTTGGTTTTGAGTTAAAAGTAATCCTAACTAAATAAAAGAAGAAGAACGATACGAGGTAATTCTATTCAACGATATTGCATTAATAAACTATTATTATGAAATTAAATTTATTGTCTTGTGATGCTCAAAGGCCAGATAAAAAAGCAATATCTAATTGTATTGCTGAGGTATCATTTAATATTGATATGTCTTTAGCAAATGAACTTACAAGTATTCTTTTTGAAGGAGATGTAGTTGATATTGAAATTGAAAGTAAAAATTCAGGTTCTGCTTTAAGAATTTTACGAAAACTAAATATAGATTACGAAATTATAGATTAAACTGTTGTACAAGACGAAAAAGTCTTCAATTCATTTTAAACTATCAGTTTGAAGCAATTTTAAGAGATAGAATTTATATATGTGATTGTTTTTTTATTAAAAATTGTAGCGCGTTCTACATTAACCACATGACCACATTCTTTTAGAATAACTAAAGAAGCATTTACATGTTTTTCAACCACATTTTTAATAGAAGGTAAAAATAAATGATCTTCATCGCCCATAATATATAATGTAGGTATTTTTAGATCTTTCATTCTGAATAATCGCAATAGCGGATTAATCTCTGATGTTAATCTAAACCAGCGCAAAAACTCCTTTTGATAAAGTTTTTTAGCTTCGTTGACAAATAATAAGCGAGAGTTTTTATGATTTTTTTTAGGCATTATTATAAAAGCAAAAAGCTTATATAACAGCATATATGGTACTATTGATTTAAATAAATTACCTACAAAAATTAAAAAACGAGAGCGTAAGTTAAATTTAATAATTGCGCCTCCCATAATCATACTACTTACTAAATTAGGCTTCTTTTCGGCTAAGTTTCGTATTAAAATTGTACCCAAAGAAATACCTACAAAATGCGATTTTTTTATTTTAAGATAATCAATAACTTCTAAAATATCCTCTGTAATAGCATCAAAAGTATATTTTTTATTAAAAGTAGATTTTATAACAGATTTACTATCTCCATGACCGCGTAAATCTAAAATTAAAACATTAAAGTGTTTTTTAAAATCACGAAGTTGTTTGTACCAAATAGCACTACTACCACCAGCACCGTGTACAAATGTAACCCATTGGGTAGAAACAGCATGTTCGTAAGAATAGTAGTTTAACAAATCTTTCAAATTTTTTTAATCCGAGCAAAAATAATTTAATTTATCAACTTTTGTTGTTAAATTTTTTAAGTAATTCATAAAAATGAATAAAAAGATGTATAGTTTAAAAATAGTAACAACTAATAAGTAGGGTTTTAGGGGTAAATAAATAAACACTACTTATCTTTGCAATCAATAAAAACTTCATAGATATTTAAATATTATGGCAATGACAATGAAAACACAAGAAGATATTTTAGCAAAATTAAATATCTATGAGTTAAATGAAATGCAACAAAAAGCTATTTCGGTAATTAATACAAATGCAAATACAGTTATACTTTCACCAACAGGAACAGGAAAAACCTTAAGCTTTTTATTACCAACGTTGAAATTAATTGATCCTACTAATAAAGAAATTCAAGCTTTAATTTTAGTGCCATCACGAGAATTAGCGATTCAGATAGAGCAAGTAATTCGTGAAATGGGAACCGGGTTAAAAGTAAATGCAGTGTATGGTGGTCGTTCGATGGCGAAAGATAAAATTGAATTAAAGCATACGCCAAGTATTTTAATTGGTACTCCAGGAAGAATCTTAGATCATTTTGCAAATGAACGTTTTTCTAAAGACAGTATAAAAACTTTAATTTTAGACGAGTTTGATAAATCGTTAGAAGTAGGTTTTGAATACGAAATGAGAGGTATTATCAATCAATTACCAAACCTAAAAAAGCGTATTTTAACATCAGCAACGCAAGAAACTGAAATTCCTGCATTTGTAGGTTTAAATAAACCGACAGTATTAAATTACTTAACAGGAAAAAAATCTAGACAATTAACCTTAAAAACAGTTGTTTCTCCCATAAAAAACAAAAATCAAACATTGGTTAATTTGTTGCAGCATATAGGAAATCATCAAGGAATTATTTTTTGTAATTTAAAAGATAGCATCAATCACGTAAGTGAATTTTTAACCAAAAATAAAATAGCGCACAGTTGTTTTTCGGGAGGGATGGAACAAAGAGATCGTGAACGCTCATTAATTAAATTCAGAAATGGTACAAGTAAAGTTTTAATAGCTACAGATTTAGCTGCAAGGGGAATTGATATTCCGGAAATGAAATATATTATTCATTACGAATTACCAGAAAGAATAGAAGAGTTTACCCATAGAAATGGTAGAACAGCAAGAGTAAATGCAAAAGGAACGGCGTATATTTTAAAATGGCAAAAAGAAAGTTTACCAGAATTTCTTGCTAATATTCCAAATACAGATATTTCTCAGAAAGAAAAATTAAAAGCACATTATTGGGAAACTTTATTTATTTCTGGAGGAAGAAAAGATAAAATATCAAAAGGA
>CAXHZZ010000066.1:0-12534 GCA_964021635.1 uncultured Tenacibaculum sp. | reverse complement strand
GAATAATTGACTAGGAGGATAGAGTGTTTAAGGAGTATAAATATAATATTATTGTAGCATTTTTTTATTCTTTTACTTTTAATTAATTATGGATGGCATAACTAGCTGCCTTCCCTAATTCTGATAATTGACTCATTGTTGTTTTAAAAACACCTAGTTCCCACTTGTGTAATTGTTTAGCCATAATGTAATAGTTTGTGTTAAAAAATTCCCTTGCACAAATTTACATGTTTTAATTGTTTGTATTATAGTGAAATAAGTTGTTTTGTGTAGTTGGTAATAAATAATGTGTCGTTGATGTTTTTGTAACTATTTTTATAATTATTATATATCACTTTATGTTTTTGCTTTTAATATAAAAATTGTCATCAACTATAATTTTGTTAGAATTAAGGCTAATAGTTTGCCATTTTCCTGTCGGATTTAACTGTTGTTTTTTATCATTAACAAAAATGTTTAAAGGCATATTAAAATTAGCAACAACATTATTCCAGCGATAAGAAAGCTTATTGTTCTCTATTTTATATTCAAAAATAGGGGTTTTAACAGTACGTAAATACTGATCAAAAACAGTACTTAAATCGATTCCGGATTGTTGAGAAATATAGTTTTCAACTTGTTTAGTATTTACGGTTTTATGATAAAAAACAGTATTTAATCCACGTAAAACTTGTCGCCATTTTTCATCATTATCAATTAAGGTTCTAATGTTGTGTAGCATATTGGCTCCTTTATAATACATATCTCCAGAGCCTTCACTATTTACATTGTATTGGCCAATAATAGGAATGTCGTTCTGAATACTTCTACGGGTTCCGATTACATATTCTTTTGATGCTTTTTTACCATAGTAATAATCTAAAAAAAGATTCTCCGAATAGGCAGTAAAGCTTTCATGAATCCACATATCAGCAATGTCGATATTAGTAATATTATTAGCAAACCATTCGTGACCAGATTCGTGAATAATAATAAAATCGAATTTTAAACCCCAACCTGTTCCTGATAAATCCCTGCCTAAATATCCGTTCATATATTTATTACCGTAAGTAACAGAACTTTGGTGTTCCATACCTAAATACGGAGCTTCTACAAGTTTAAACCCGTCTTCATAAAAAGGATATTTTCCAAACCAATGCTCAAAAGCTTTCATCATTTTTGGCGCATCTTTAAATTGTTTTTTTGCCTTTTCTAAATTATCACGCAATACATAATAATCCATATCAAGTATACCGTCTTCGCCATTATATTTTTCAGAAAAATGTACATAATCACTAATATTTACATTTACACCGTAATTGTTAATCGGATTATTTACAAACCAATGATAAGTAGTTGTATTGTCTTTATGCTGTTCTGTTTTTCGTAATTTTCCGTTAGAAATATTCATTAAGTTTTTAGGAACACGTACGCTAATTGCCATACTATCAACTTCGTCATACATGTGGTCTTTATTGGGCCACCAAACACTAGCACCTAAACCCTGGCAAGAGGTAGCGGCAAAATGATTACCATTTCTATCTTTTTTCCATGAAAAACCGCCATCCCAAGGAGCATTTTTTGCAACTTTCGGATATCCCTCGTAATACACATCTAATGAATTTGTACTTCCAATTTTTTGAATGTCTTTTAAATGAATAAAATGTGCATTTCCGTCGGTAACTACTTTTAATTTTTGTCCGTTCTGAATTACTTTCGTAATTTTTAAAGGAGCTTGCAAATCAATTTGTAAAACATTGTGAGGTTTTAATACTTTATAATGTACCGTGTTTTTTCCGTTGATAAATTTCTTATCAGGATTTACAGTAATATTTAAATGATAGTAAGTTAAATTCCACCAAGCTCTTTCTGGAGTTATAGATCCACGAAGTGAATCTTGTTTTGTAAATGTTTTAGTGTGTTCGAATAACGATGTTTGTGCTAATAAACTAAAACTTATTAGAAAAAATAAAATACTAAAAATTGATTTTTTACTCATAACGATTGTGTTCTTGCAACGAGTTGCTAATATAAGTGTTTAAAGTCTTTTTTTATTATAGCGAACTTTAAGATATTTGTATAAAATTTAAAATTAATGTCGAAAGTAATATTAATAACAGGAGCTTCTTCTGGAATAGGAAAAGCAATTGCTACTTATTTACATGCTAAAAATTATACAGTTTACGGTACAAGTAGAAATCCTGATAAAGTAAACGTACCTTTTAATATGCTTGCTTTAGATGTTACCGATGCTAAAACAATTAATTCTGCAGTAAGCACTGTAATTGAAAAAGAAGGCAGAATAGATGTGTTAATTAATAATGCAGGAAAGGGAATAACAGGGTCGATAGAAGATACTCCTACTGATGAAATGCGTGCTAATTTTAATACTAACTTTTTTGGTGTTATGGATGTAGCTAAAGCTATATTACCACAAATGCGAAAGCAAAAATCGGGAACAATAATAAACGTTACTTCGATAGCAGGTTATATGGGATTGCCTTTTAGAGGAATTTATTCAGCAAGTAAAGGTGCTTTAGAACTTGTAACGGAAGCTTTAAGTATGGAAGTTAAAAGTTTCGGGATTAAAGTGATAAATGTGGCGCCAGGAGATTTTGCAACCAATATTGCATCAGGAAGGTTTCATACACCAGTTTATGAAGATTCCGCATATAAAGAAAAATATACTGAAAATTTAGCTTTAATGGATGGTCATGTAAATTCAGGAATGGATCCAAAAGTAATGGCAAAAGCAATTCATCAAATTATAGAGAAAAAAAATCCGAAGATTCATTACAAAATAGGCGGATTTATGGAGAAATTCTCAGTTGTTTTAAAACGAGTTTTACCAGATAAAGTTTATGAAAAGCTGTTAATGAACCATTATAAATTGTAAATTTGCAAGGCTTTAGAAAGCAGGATTTTGAATAAATTAGAACACAATCATATAATATATATAACATGAAATTTTTTATAGATACAGCTAACTTAGATCAGATTAAAGAAGCACAAGCTTTAGGTATTTTAGATGGTGTAACCACAAATCCGTCTTTAATGGCAAAAGAAGGAATTACAGGAGAAGTAAACATTATAAACCACTACAAAGCAATTTGCGAATTGGTTGAAGGTGATGTTTCTGCTGAGGTAATTTCAACAGATTTTGACGGAATGGTAAAAGAAGGTGAAGCTTTAGCTGCTTTAAACCCTCAAATCGTGGTAAAATTACCAATGATAAAAGACGGAATAAAAGCCTGTAAATATTTTTCATCAAAAGGAATTAAAACAAACGTAACGTTAGTGTTTTCTGCAGGGCAAGCTTTATTGGCTGCAAAAGCAGGAGCAACGTATGTTTCTCCGTTTATTGGACGTTTAGATGATATTTCTACAGACGGGTTAAATTTAATCTCAGAAATTCGTCAGATTTATGATAATTATATGTTCGAAACACAAATTTTAGCAGCGTCTGTTCGTCATACAATGCATATTATTGATTGTGCTAAATTAGGTTCTGATGTAATGACAGGTCCTTTAAGTGCTATCGAAGGTTTGTTAAAACACCCGTTAACTGATATTGGTTTGGCAAAATTTTTAGCAGATTATAAAAAAGGAAACTAGAAAATAGTTTTTAGTTATTGGTGTTTAGTTGTTAAAAGTAACTTATTGCTAAACACTAATAATTTAAAGGTTAAAAATAATTAGAAGCTATTTCCTGCTTTTCACTATATCTTTTTTATGAAAAATAAAAAAGGATGCCATTTCAATCAGGGCTAACCTTGTTTACTAACAAAAAACAAAATTAAGAATGGTTTTAGTATTTAGTTTCTTTTAGTTTTTGGTAGTCACTAATAACTAACCGCTAAACACTAATAACTTTTAAATCTTAAAAAAGATTTAAAGAATGTATCCAAAAAAAGAACTTGCACAATTAGTTATTTCAGCCTGTCATCAATATAATATTGATACGGTTGTGATTTCTCCTGGCTCAAGAAATGCACCGCTAACTATAGGGTTTTCTAACCACCAAACTATAGAAGCTTTAAGTGTTGTTGATGAGCGAAGTGCTGCTTTTTTTGCTATGGGAATTGCACAGCAAAAACGCAAACCTGTAGCAATTGTTTGTTCGTCAGGTTCGGCGTTATTAAATTATTACCCTGCAATTTCAGAAGCTTTTTATAGCAATATTCCGTTAATAGTAATTTCTGCGGATAGACCAAAACATTTAATTGATATTGGCGACGGACAAACCATTCGCCAAGAAAATGTGTTTGAAAATCATATTTTGTTTTCTGCGAACTTGATAGAAGAAAAGAATCAATTAGAAAATAATAGCGATTTATTAGCAGAGGCATTGCAAACGGCAATCACTAAAAAAGGGCCAGTGCATATTAATGTTCCTTTTAATGAGCCGCTGTATGAAACGGTTGCTGATTTAAAAGAGTTTAACTTTTCGAGTGTTGTTACAAACGAAGCAACGCAATCTGTTAATTATCAAAGATTAGCTGAAATTTGGCATGCATCCACTAAAAAAATGATTTTGGTGGGAAGTAATTTTCCGGATACTGAATTACAAAATATACTTAATAGGTTTGCTGAAGATGAATCGGTATTGATTTTAACAGAAACAACCTCCAACTTATATAATTCAAAATTTATTAATTCGATTGATAAATTAATATCACCTTTAAGTGAAAAAGGTTTTTTAGCATTACAACCTGATGTTTTAATAACTTTAGGCGGTATGGTAATTTCTAAAAGAATTAAACAGTTTTTAAGAAAATATCAACCAAATAATCACTGGCATATTGACGAGTTAAAAGCAATGAATACCTACCATTGTTTATCTGAATTTATTCAAGAAAAAACTGTTGATTTTTTACAAAAAATAGAAAGTCAAACAAACATTATAAAAAGCAATTATCAAAAAGATTGGTTAGCTGTAAATAAAGATAGAAGCTCTAAACACGATCATTATTTAGCTGATTGCCAATATTCTGATTTAAAATCTTTTGAAGCTATTTTAAAAATTATTCCTGATAATTATCAGGTGCAAATTAGCAATAGTTCGATAATTAGATATTCTCAACTGTTTAATTTAAACGCTACCTTGCGCGTGTTTTGTAATAGAGGTACAAGTGGAATTGATGGGAGTACAAGTACAGCAGTAGGAGCAGCATTTGCAGATAAAGAACCTACTGTTTTTATAACCGGAGATTTAAGTTTTTTTTATGATAGTAACGGGTTGTGGAATACTAATATTCCGAAAAACTTTAGAATCATTATATTAAATAATGATGGAGGCGGAATTTTTAGAGTAATTCCCGGTCCGTTGTCAACCAATGCAGCAACGTATTTCGAAACTCCGCATAGCTTAACTGCTGAGTATTTGGCAAAAATGTATAACTTTAATTATACGGCTGTTTCTAGTCTAAAAGAATTAAATATTGGGTTGAGTGATTTTTACGAAACATCAAATCAACCAAAAATAATGGAGGTTTTTACTCCGAAAGAAATAAATGATGTAGTTTTAAAGAACTATTTTAAAAACTTATAAAATGGAATTACAAGAAGGAGATCAGGTAAATTTAAAAATTTTAGAACAAACTCCATTAGGATATACTGTTTTAATTGATGATGAATTTGATGGTTTATTGTTTAATAGCGAAGTGTATCAAGACATTGAAGAAGGTATGGAAACTTACGGTTATGTTAAAAACATTCGAGAAGACGGAAAGATTGATGTTACTTTACGACCTCAAGGTTTTAGAAATGTAATTGATACAGATGCAGATGTAATTCTTAGAAAGTTAGATGAAAAAGGTTTTTTAATGCTTACTGATAAAAGCTCACCGGAAGCAATTAAGTTTAGATTGCAAATGAGTAAAAAAGCTTTTAAGAGAGCTATTGGTGGTTTGTATAAAGATAAGAAAATTGTTTTAAAAGAAGATAGAATTGAGTTGTTGAAATAAGCAAACAAAGACAAAATAAAAAACGGCGACTTAATAATTAAGTCGCCGTTTTTGTTTAAGATATAATACTTTATTTATCGTCTTCTTTTTCTTCTTCATTATCATCCTCTTCCTCTTCAGGGAAATCTTCAATAATTTCTTCTTTAGGTTGACTTTCTTTAAGATCAGTAACACGTTTAATATTTTCATAAAAAGCATTCGCATTTGGATCCGAAGGTTCCATTTTACCATAAGCAGCTTTGTAGTAAAACTCTGCTTTTTCGTAATCTTTTCCTTTTTCGTAATACTTTCCTACATAAAAATCACCAATATGAGAATCAGGATATTTAATCATTACAAAATCACCTAAAACACGCAAGTAATCACCATCTAATTTATCAATAACAATTCCTTCAATGGCAAAAATATCATCTAAACGAACATTTAAATTCGATCCATATAAATATTGAATGTCTAAATATTTTTGCTCAACATATTTAATAGCTTCTAAAGGGCCTAATTCTTTAATATTCGTTTCAAATTCGTTTTTAGTAATCTTAGCATATAAGTAAAACATTTTCTCGAAAGCTCTTGGTATTGTTTCCCCAATAACAGATAAATAGTTAGGTGCATTCGTGAATTTATCGAATGTAATATGTATGTTTTTAGCATTAAAAGAAGATAAGTAGGTTCCTATTTCGCTAAATCGATCGTTTTGCTTCGGGTTTATATATTCTTTATTGTTACTAGCATATATAAAATAAGAGTTATCTATAGCTCCTAATCTATCTAAAGAGTATGATTGAATTCTGCTTGCGCTAAACTGTGTAAGTTCGGGCGTAATACAAAGATATGAGTTAAAAATTGGCTGCGCATCTTTTAAGAAATAGGTAACAAAATCAGCTGCTTTTCCTTGGCCAGCAATGGTCATGAAAGGAGAAGTTCTGTAGTTTAATTCCATATGCGGAATCAATTCATTTTTTATAAATTTCTGAAATTTTTCAGCAGTTGTCGTTAAAGCGTTGTTTGAAGGAATAATAGAAATATCTTCATTGTAGGTATCTCTCATGTCTATTCCAACTACTATTTGTCGCGGAGCTTTATCTGTATTAGCATATAATTTAGCATTACCCATATACATGTCAAAAAGATATTGATCACCTAAAACAATCGCTAAAGGATAACTAACAGTTTCATCATTATTGTAGTTTTCGGGAATATAAATTTTTACAGATCTACTTTTCGTAAATTCTATAGAATTAATTTTTTCGGTAATTATTTTTTGCGAAAAAAGACTGGTACTTAATAATAAAGTAACTAAAAAATATAGTTGTTTCATAAGATTCGTGTTATATCGTTCAAATATAGAAAAGAAAAACAAAGTTATTATGTTATTTTTGCTCTACTTACTAACGATAATATTTTAAAATTATGATACAACCTCAATGGAAAGTTGCCAAAGAGTATGAAGATATTACTTATAAAAAGTCGCACAATGTAGCGAGAATAGCATTTAACCGCCCAAATGTGCGTAATGCATTCCGTCCGCATACAACATCAGAATTGTTAGATGCTTTTCAGGATGCGCATGAAGATACGAATATCGGAGTGGTATTGTTATCTGCGGAAGGGCCTTCAACTAAAGATGGCATTTGGAGTTTTTGTTCAGGTGGAGATCAAAATGCACGTGGTGAAAAAGGATATGTAGGTAAAGACGGTTATCACCGTTTAAATATATTAGAAGTACAGCGATTAATTCGCTTTATGCCAAAAGCAGTAATTTGTGTTGTTCCTGGTTGGGCAGTTGGTGGAGGACATAGTTTACATGTTACTTGTGATTTAACTTTGGCAAGTAAAGAACACGCTATCTTTAAGCAAACCGATGCAGATGTAACTTCTTTTGATGCAGGATACGGATCGGCATATTTAGCTAAAATGGTTGGGCAGAAAAGAGCTCGTGAAATTTTCTTTTTAGGAAGGAATTATTCGGCACAAGAAGCGTATGATATGGGAATGGTTAATGCGGTTGTACCTCATGACGAATTAGAGCAGACTGCTTTTGATTGGGCGCAAGAGATTTTAGAAAAATCGCCAACATCAATAAAAATGTTAAAGTTTGCAATGAACTTAACAGATGACGGAATGGTAGGTCAGCAAGTATTTGCTGGTGAAGTTACCCGTTTGGCATACATGACAGAAGAAGCTAAAGAAGGTAGGGATGCTTTTCTTGAAAAAAGAAAACCAAACTTTCCTAAAACATGGATTCCATAGAGCGGAGTATTTAGTTTGCCAGTTTGAGGCAGTAAGATGAACTAATCTAGTGGTTAGATTGCTTCATTTTATTCGCAATGACGTACTAGCTTAAAAATTAATCATGTCATTACGAGGAAGTATGACGAAGTAATCTTATGGTTAGATTGCATCATTTTATTCGGATTGACACCTTTATTTAAAATATGAAAATAATTTGTATTGGGCGTAATTACGCCAAGCATATCGAAGAATTAGCAAATGAGAAACCAGAAAGTCCTGTTGTTTTTTTAAAGCCAGATTCAGCAATTCTTCCAAAGAAAATGCCTTTTTTTATTCCGCCTTTTTCTAATGATATTCATTATGAAGTGGAGATTTTGGTGAAGATAAATAAAGTAGGAAAACATATTTCTCCGAAATTCGCTCATAAATATTATGATGAAATAGGATTGGGAATCGATTTTACGGCACGAGACGTGCAAGCAAAATGTAAAGAAAAAGGATTGCCTTGGGAAAAAGCAAAAGCTTTTGATAGTAGTGCTGTTATTGGCGCATTTTATCCGAAGGAAGATTTTAATTTAACTAATATTTCTTTTCAATTGCATAAAAACGAAATAGTGGTTCAGGATGGTAATTCAGCATCGATGCTATGGAAAATAGATGAGTTGATTAGTTATGTGTCACAATATTTTACCTTAAAAAAAGGAGATGTTATTTTTACGGGTACCCCAGCAGGAGTTGGAGCAGTAAAAGAAAATGACATTTTAACAGGTGTTGTTGAAGGTAAAAAAGCTTTTGAAATTAAAATAAAATAATTATAAATCCCGCTTTTGCGGGATTCTTTTTTAATAAGCATATGAACGCAGAAATAATTACAATAGGAGATGAGATTCTTATAGGTCAGATTGTGGATACAAATTCACAATGGATTGGGCAGGAGTTAAATAAAATAGGCGTTTCAGTATATCAAATAACCTCTATTCAAGATGAGAAACAACATATTTTAAACGCTTTAAAAGAAGCAGAAAGCAGGGCAGATATCATAATTATAACAGGTGGTCTTGGTCCGACAAAAGATGATATCACTAAAAAAACAATTGCTGAATATTTTAAAGATGATGAGTTTGTTGAGTATCAGGAAGTAATTGAGCACATAAAAAGTTTATTCAAAAAAATAAAGCATCCTTTTAACGAAGTTCAAAGATACCAGGCACAGTTACCATCTAAGGCAACTTTATTGATGAACTATTTCGGTACTGCGCCAGGTATGTGGTTTTATGAAAATAATACTGTATTTGTTTCATTGCCAGGTGTGCCTTATGAGATGAAAGGATTAATTACGAATGCGGTATTGCCTAAAATTCAAGAAAAATTTAAATTACCATTTATATCACACACAACTATAATGACAGTTGGTGTTGGTGAAAGTGTTATTGCTGAAAGAATAGAAGCGTGGGAAAATAATTTACCGGCACACATTAAATTAGCGTATTTGCCATCTTTCGGAAGAGTAAGATTGCGAATTTCGGCAAAAGGAGCTGATAAAGAATTTATAGAAAAAGAAGTAGCGAAAAGTGTCTTTGAGCTGAGTGCTTTAATTTCTGATGTTATTGTTGGTTATGATGAAGAGGCATCTATAGAAAGTAGTGTAGGAGGTTTGTTAAAGAAACTCAATAAAACGGTAAGTGTTGCAGAGAGTTTAACAGGAGGAAGAATTGGTGCTGATTTAGTTTCTGTAGCAGGATCTTCTGCTTATTTTAAAGGAGGTTTTATTACATATACTGCGGCTTTAAAAGAGCAGTTACTAGGAGTGCCAATGCAACTAATTGAAGAATTTACAGTTGTAAGTAAAGAGGTTGCTAAAGAAATGGCAATTGGTTGTTTAGGGCGGTTAAAAACTGATTATGCCATTGCGGTGACAGGAAACGCTGGGCCTACTACAGATAATAACAATAAGAATGTAGGGTTGGTTTATATTGCTATTGCCGAAAAAAATAATGTAGAAGTATATGAGTTTGATTTTGGGCAACCTCGAGAGAAGGTATTAAATAGAACAGTTACAAAAGCACTAGAGCTGTTGCGAGAAAATGTTATAAAAAATAACTAAAGCGTTGTTTTTAAGTGTTTTGCTATTAGTATAAAGATCTTTCTGTAATAGTCTTTAAATATTTAAAAATATAAGTAATATTTATTAAAATAATTTGTAAATTTGCCGACTGTTACGATTCCGATGAGCTAGATGCTTAGCTTCAGTTAGAATATATAATAAAAAATAATAAAGAATTTAAATGAGTTTTTTTTGCGCAATAAATATAAATGCGTAAATTTGCACCTCGTTTAGAAATAATACTAAAAACTGTCAAGAAGATGTCTAGAGTTTGTGAACTTACAGGAAAAAAAGCTATGGTTGGGAACAATGTTTCTCACGCATTAAATAGAACTAAAAGAAAATTTAACGCTAATTTAATGACTAAGCGTTTTTATATTCCAGAAGAAGATAAATGGATTACTTTAAAAGTATCTGCTTCTGCATTAAAAAATATTAATAAAAAAGGAATCTCTG
Organism: uncultured Tenacibaculum sp.; assembly: GCA_964021635.1. Classification (GTDB taxonomy): domain Bacteria; phylum Bacteroidota; class Bacteroidia; order Flavobacteriales; family Flavobacteriaceae; genus Polaribacter. Next base: position 1,797 of record CAXHZZ010000066.1, on the reverse strand, counting down.
CAGTAATTAAAAATGCTAGAGTAAACGGTTTCTTAACTAAGTAATTCCTTACTAGATAAAATTTTACAGAGATGGCAAAAAAAGGAAACAGAGTTCAGGTTATTTTAGAATGTACTGAGCACAAAGCAACTGGTAAACCAGGAACTTCACGTTATATTACTACAAAGAACAAAAAGAACACTCCAGATAGAATGGAATTAAAGAAATTTAATTCTATCTTAAAGAAGATGACAGTTCATAAAGAAATTAAATAATTATAAGTTTTTTTAAACTTTAAATAACCCATATAACATGGCAAAGAAATCAGTAGCATCGTTACAAACAGGCGCAAAAAGGTTAACTAAAGCAATTAAAATGGTAAAATCTCCAAAAACAGGAGCTTACACTTTTGTTGAAGCTATTATGGATCCTTCAAAAGTAAATGATTTTATCGCGAAAAATTAATACTTTTAGTACAAAATAAACAAAAGCTACTTTCATTAGAGGGTAGCTTTTTTTTTGTGCTAAAAAACTGTATTTTTGAGCGTTACCCTTCGGGTCAGGCTTTTGGCAGTCGCTCTCTGCGAGGAGCTTCAATAATGCCACAATCCTTAACGCGAAAGTAATCGTGTAATGACAATTTGACTATATAATAAGTTTGGTATAGTTTTTAACCTATATAAACGATTATAAAATTTAACTATGAGTTTTTTTAAGAAAATCTTCTCAAAAGAGAAAAAAGAAACATTAGACAAAGGATTAGAGAAATCAAAATCTAGTTTCTTCTCTAAACTATCTAAAGCTGTTGCCGGAAAAACAACAGTAGATGATGATGTTTTAGATAATTTAGAAGAGGTATTAGTCTCTTCTGACGTTGGTGTAGATACTACATTAAAAATTATAGAAAGAATTGAAGCAAGGGTTGCTATAGATAAATACGTAGGAACAGAAGAGTTAAATCAGATTTTAAGAGAAGAAATTGCAGGTTTACTTTCTGAGACAAATACAAAAGACGATACTGAATTTACAGTTCCAGCAAACACAAAACCATATGTAATAATGGTGGTGGGAGTAAACGGAGCGGGTAAAACAACTACAATTGGTAAATTAGCCGCTCAGTTTAAAAAACAAGGATTAAAAGTTGTTCTTGGGGCAGCAGATACGTTTAGAGCGGCTGCAATAGATCAATTACAGGTATGGGCAGATAGAACAGATGTTCCTATAGTTCGTCAAGAAATGGGTTCTGATCCTGCTTCTGTAGCGTTTGATACGGTTAAGTCGGGCGTAAATCAGAATGCCGATGTAATTATTATAGATACCGCAGGTCGATTACACAATAAAGTTAATTTAATGAACGAGTTAACGAAGATTAAACGTGTAATGCAAAAAGTAGTTCCTGATGCACCACACGATGTGTTATTGGTGTTAGACGGCTCTACAGGTCAGAATGCTTTTGAACAAGCAAAACAGTTTACCAAAGCAACAGAAGTAACTTCTTTGGCTGTTACCAAATTAGACGGAACAGCAAAAGGTGGTGTTGTAATTGGTATTTCAGATCAATTTAAAATACCTGTAAAATACATTGGAGTTGGAGAAGGAATAGGCGATTTACAAGTGTTTAATAAATACGAGTTTGTAGATTCTTTTTTTAAGTAGATTTTTCATGAAAATATAAATATAAAAAACTCCTTAAAAGGAGTTTTTTTTTGTTTTGAATTTAGTAATTATTTGATATTAATGCTTTTAATAAAAATTGTAGCATAAAATTAAAAGAGTTTTACCGTTAAACGAAGCATCACTCTTACAGACTCTAAATAA
>CAXHZZ010000065.1:0-12699 GCA_964021635.1 uncultured Tenacibaculum sp. | reverse complement strand
TTTAGGGTTACATCTATGGGTTTGAACCCTTCCGTTATAGCAAAAGAAGAATTATTAAACCGTATAAACAACATTCCACAATTAATCGACTACAAACATAAAATTGGAGAAATTCATTTTTACGGTGCTGGTTGCGGATCTCCACTATCTGTTGAACTATTAACAGATGTATTACAAGTCACCTTTAAAAAAGCTAAAATTACCGTTTCTGAAGATATGTTGGCTGCGGTGTATGCTTGCAGCAACAACAAACCCGCTATTGTAAATATTCTAGGAACAGGTTCTAACAGCTGTTATTATGACGGTGTTACGATTACCAGTTCATCGGAGTCCTTAGGGTATACTATAATGGATGAAGCCAGTGGGAATTATTTCGGAAAAATATTACTAAGAGATTTTTTCTATAAAAAAATGCCCTCTAATTTAGCTACAGTATTTAAAAATCAGTTTAATGTAGATGTTGATTTCATTAAAAAGAATTTATATAAAACAACCAATCCTAATATGTATTTAGCAACTTTTGCTTCCTTTATGTTTGAATATAAACACGAAAAATATATTCGAAAATTAATTAAAAAAGGGTTTCAAAAATACTTTAAATACCATGTATTACCTTATAAGAGAGAAACAAATACGCCTATATATTTTATAGGCTCTATTGCTTTTTACTTTAAAGATATTTTAGATACCGTTGCTCAAAAATATAATTTAACAGTTACCGATGTAATTCAACGACCAATTGATAACCTAGTTACATACCATCAAGAAAACACTTTTTAACAAAGCTCTACCAACCGTTCTAATGCCATCCCTCTTGATCCTTTTATTAAAATAACACTTTCTTTTATAGGCTGTTTCAGTAAGAATTCTTTTAAATCTTTAAAGCTTCTAAATTTTGTATAACCTGTTGTTGTTTTATAAAAATTCTCGCCCACAAAAAACAAATTATCAAACTCGCAATCCGAAGCTAAATTTACCATAATTTGATGCTCTTCAGCGCTGTAACTGCCCAATTCAAACATATCTCCTATAATAATGGTTTTATGTGCAGCATCCAATGTTTTAAAACTCTCTAAAGCTGCTTTCATACTTGTTGGATTCGCATTGTAAGCATCTAAAATAATGCTGTTATTTTTTGTCTCGATTATTTGAGATCGATTATTTGAAGGGACATAATTCTCAATAGCTTTCTTTATTTGCTCTTTAGCTACATTAAAGTAATTAGCAATCGTTATTGCTGCAGCAATATTTGCATAATTATAAGCTCCTATTAAATTACTTTGAATTTCAGTATTTTCATATGATAATTTTACTAAAGGGTTTGCTGCCAAAAACTCAATAGATTCGTCAAATAAAATAGTATTGCCAAGTTTGGTTTTCTCGAGTTGAATTGCATCCTTCGGGTTGACAAAGATTTTTTTATTGTTAGCTATCAAAAAATCATACAATTCTGATTTTCCTTTTACAACACCCTCAATAGATCCGAAACCTTCTAAATGTGCGCTTCCAAAATTAGTTATATAACCAAAGTCAGGCTGTGATATATTTGATAAAAAAGCTATTTCATTTAGGTGATTCGCACCCATTTCAACAATGCCTATTTCGGTTTCTGTTGTCATCGACAATAATGTTAAAGGCACACCAATGTGATTGTTTAAATTACCTACCGTAGCCGTTGTGTTATATTTAGATGATAACACAGCGTTAATAAGTTCTTTTGTGGTCGTTTTACCGTTACTTCCTGTTAATGAAATGATAGGTATGTCTAATACTTTACGGTGGTAACTTGCCAATTCTTGTAGTGTTTTTAAAACATCATCTACCAGAATTATATTATCTGAAGATTTAAACTCAACCTCATCAATAACCGAAAAAATTGCTCCTTTCTTTAATGCCTCTTCAGCGAATGTATTCCCATTAAAATTACCACCTTTTAATGCAAAAAAAATGGTATTTCTTCTAATTTGCCTTGTATCAGTATCAACTAAACCATGTTGAATAAATAACGAATATAAATCTCCTATCTTCATGCTGTAAAAATAAAAAACCTCATTGAAATTCAATGAGGTTTTACTTTGTATTATTTACTTCTTAGTTAATTTTATCTGGAACCGCTCTTTTTCTTTTATTAAGCCTCATTGGTCCCATTTTATCTGTAGCACATCTAAAGCCTATAAAATTAGTTGCCATATATTCCGGGAAGTATCTTCTTTGTGCTGGATCTAACCAATATTCTCTATCAGCCCACGAACCACCTTTATATACTCTAGATTTATCGCTAATTAAAGTAGTTCTTCTTTTAGAATCATATTTATAGTTCTCAATTACATTCCCTAAAGAATCTCTTTCAGCTTCAGGTTTTTTTGGCGAATTGTACATCCTAGATGAACGATCTAACTGATCTTTATCTAACTCATAATCTTTTGATGATGCTTGATCTCCATCACCTAAACTTGAATTATTTGCTAAATTATAATTTCTTCTCATGTAAGTATCTTCTTTTGTAATTGGAATATACTTAACGCTTCCTGGTAAATCTTTGGGTACAACTCTTCCGTTTTCTAATGTATCGTACTCTATCTCACCAACCTCATCGCCTACGATAACAACTTTACCGTTTTGATCTATTAATTTTTTAGTAAAAACATTACCTCTAAAATAATTGAAATCATTTGCTTCAGAATCTATTATAGGTCTGTATACATCTTGTACCCATTCTGCAACATTACCAGACATATCATATAATCCAAAAGCATTTGGCGGATAACTTCTTGCTGCATTCGGAATATCCGAACCATCACTACTCCAACCTGCAATACCACTATAATCTCCTTTACCTTGCTTAAAGTTGGCTAACTGGTCTCCTCTTCTTCTCTTATCTCTATCTCTTGTATACTTACCATTCCAAGAATATTTTTTTCTTCCACGAATGTTATTATACTCACGATTTTCAAAAATAGCTTTAGCAGCATATTCCCACTCAACTTCTGTAGGCAATCTAAATTTTTGTGCTAAAATACCATCAGATGAAGTAACTTGTCTTCCAGAAAACTGATCTTTCGATGGTTTTGGCTCTCCTTTTTTTCTTGGTACCGGAATTCCTTTTTTATAGATTGTTGAATCTCCTTCAAACAATGCATAAGGATTGGTTAAATAGGTATCTGTATCAAAATTATCTTTTCCTCTAAAACTTAAAGAATCTTCTTTAAAAATGTTTTTTATAACACCTTTATCCATTAAAATTTTCAAATTCACTGCATTTGTACGCCACTTACAGTATTTATTAGCCTGTAACCAACTAACCCCTACAACAGGATATTCAGCATAAGATGGATGTCTTAAATAACTTTCAGACAATAAATTTGTATTCCCTAAACCTTTTCTCCAAACTAAAGTATCTGGTAAAACAGATTTGTATATATTTTTAAATTGTGGTTCTTCTGGTGGAAATATATCTTTAGTGTACTGCATAAATAAACCATATTCAGCATTTGTTACCTCAGTTTCATCCATATAAAAAGAACGAACATGCATTTTTTTAGGCGTCGTATTCCAATCAAACATTACGTCGTCTTGTACTAACCCCATTGTAAAACTACCACCTTCTATGTGTACCATTCCAGGAGGAGCTTCTTTACTATTATTATCTTTTCCTTTTATGTAACCTCCATAATTAGGATCATTAAAGTTCCAGCCAGTCAGTGAAGATTTACCTGAACCACCACTTCTGTTGCTTTTACAAGATGTAATCAACAATCCAGTGATAGCCAATAAACTAAATATTTTTAACGTGCTTTTCATGTATTTTTAACTATTTTAAGGGTGGCGCAATTTACAATTTTTATAACTCCATACAACTAATTTAATTACAAATTAAAAGAGCTTAAGAGATTCTCTTGCTAGATTACAAACGACCTTTTTTTATGTTTAGTATTACGAATCTAAGAAAAAGATTAAATATCTACCATTAAAATTTATTTTTTATCCAATTTTAATGTTGATTTTAACTTATGTTAAGGTTTAAAGCCTATATTATTTAAAAATAATGCCGCGATATATAATAATCAGTTGTATAAAACGTTAAATGATTGATTAAAAATGAACAAAATTTAGCATTTTTTTAAGAATATCATATATTTGCTCAACTAATAACAAATTTTTACATGAAAAAATTATCGTTTTTTTTATTTTTTGTATGTTTTGCCCTTCAAACCAAAGCACAAAACACAACGGCTACTCCGTTTTTATTAATATCATCTGATGCACGTGCCGGTGGTATGGGAGATGTTGGTGTTGCAACATCTTCAGATGCTTTTTCTATTTTTCATAACCCTGCCAAAACAGCCTTTAATCAAAACAAAATAAGTGTTGGTATTAATTATACTCCTTGGCTACGTAATTTAACGGATGATATTTTTGTTGGAAATGCTTCTTACGTAAATAGATTTAAAGAAAATTCTGCTTGGGGTGTAGATATTAAATACTTTTCACTTGGCCAGGTTGAATTAACCGATGAATCAGGAACAGGAACAGGAACAGAAAACCCTAGTGAGTTTTCAATTACTGGTGTTTACTCGATGAAATTGAGCGAAAAATTCTCTATGGGTATCGGATTAAAGTATATAAATTCTAATTTAGATGTGAATGATAGCAATGTTAATGCTGTAAATTCATTTGCTGTTGATGTTTCTGGTTATTACCAATCTGATGAGAGAAACTACGGTAACTTTAATGGTCGATATAGATTAGGTTTTAATATTGCTAATATTGGTCCTAAAGTAGAATACACTCCTGGACAAGAAAATTTTATTCCTACCAATGCAAAAATAGGTGGTGGATTTGATTTTATACTAGACAGTCAGAACATTGTAGGTCTTAATTTAGAATTTACAAAACTACTAGTACCTTCTAGCGGAACGGAATCTACAAGAGGTTGGTTCGAAGGAATGTTTACTTCTTTAGGTGATAGAAGTTTTGCACAAGAAGTTAAAGAAACTACTTGGGCATTAGGTGCCGAATACTTATATAACAATGCCTTTGCATTAAGAGCTGGTTATTTTCATGAAAGTGAAGAAAACGGACAAAGACAGTTCTTAACATTAGGAACCGGTTTTACTGCCAAAGCATTTACGTTAGATTTATCATATCTAGTAAATACATCTGCAGTTAATAATCCATTAGAAAACACTTTACGTTTTTCTTTATCTTTTGATTTAGGAGAAATTTACGATGACTATTAAAATGTAATTTTTTTTTAATAAATTCGTAGTATAATACAAAGCAGTCTAAAACAGGCTGCTTTTTTTGACCAACACTATTTCTTTATGGAAAAAATAGAAGTAAAAGCCGCTGCAACCATTTACAATAATATAGCAGAATTAGCTCAAGAAGATAAAATGTTAATGGATAAAGCAATAGAGGCAAGAGCAAAAGCCTACGCTCCTTATTCTAAATTTAAGGTAGGTGCCGCTTTCCTACTTGAAAACGGTGCTATCGTTTTAGGCAACAACCAAGAAAATGCTGCATATCCGTCAGGTATGTGCGCAGAAAGAGTTGGTGTATGGAAAGTCGGATCTGAATTTCCAGGTATAAAAATTAAAAAACTAGCCATTTCAGCCGCTTCTGAAAACAACACCGTTAATAAACCTGTGGGACCTTGTGGTGCTTGCAGACAAACTTTATCTGAATATGAAATAAATCAAAAAGAACCGATAGAAGTATTTTTTATGGGGGAAGTTGGTAAAATTGTAAAAACTGACTCTTTACTTTCTCTACTACCTTTCTCTTTCGACAGTTCATATTTGTAAATTTTCAAAACCACAAACTCAAAAAAGGGTTCTCTTTTTTTTAAAATAATTAATTATAAAGCCATATTTTGAGGATTTCACAATTCTTTTAAAACGGCTCATATTTAATACTTTAATGTAATTTAAAATGCTTTATTTGTATTTATAATACTAATAAATAGCAATGGCATCAGCAATAATTACAGGAACAGGCTCGTACATACCATCAATAAAAAAAGAAAATAATCAGTTTCTAGAAAGTTCATTTTTAAATGCAGACGGAACTTCTTTTGATAGTGCTAATACTATAATTATTGAAAAATTTAAATCTATTACTGGAATTGAAGAACGTAGGTATGCTAAAAACGATTACAAAGCATCCGACTTAGGGTATTTTGCAGCACAGAAAGCCATCAAAGATGCCAACGTAAATGCAGAGGAAATCGATTATATTATATTCGCTCATAATTTTGGCGATGTAAAAAATGATGCTATTCAAACTGATATTCTTCCTAGTTTGGCAAGTAGAGTAAAACACTTACTTCAAATTGAAAATCCAAATTGTGTTGCTTATGATATTTTATTCGGTTGCCCAGGCTGGGTAGAAGGTGTAATTCAGGCACAAGCATTTATAAAAGCGGGTATTGCTAAAAAATGTTTGGTTATTGGTGGCGAAACATTATCGAGAGTGGTGGACACATACGATCGCGATTCTATGATTTATAGTGACGGTGCTGGCGCTTGTATTGTTGAACTTAAAGAAGTTAGTGAAAGCGGCATTTTAAGTCATGCTTCACAGACGTTTACCAAAGAAGAAGCATATTTTTTATTTTTTGGGAAGTCCTATAACCAACAATTAGATAAAAATGTGCGCCATATAAAAATGCACGGCCGTAAAATTTATGAGTTTGCCTTAAATAACGTACCCAAAGCAATGAAAATAGCATTAGACAAAAGTGGTATTGACATTGACGCCGTAAAAAAAATATTTATCCACCAAGCAAATGAAAAGATGGATGAAGCGATTATCAAACGTTTTTACCGATTGTATAAAAAACCGATTCCGCAAGGAATCATGCCAATGAGTATTCACAAATTAGGTAATAGCTCTGTTGCCACCGTTCCTACCTTGCTAGATTTAGTGCTAAAAGGCAATATCGAAAATCAAGAAGTACAAAAAGGAGACGTCATTATATTGGCTTCTGTGGGAGCAGGAATGAATATAAATGCCGTAGTGTATCGTTATTAAAAAACTTAAAAAAATCTAAAATCAAATACTTAAAATCTAAAATCTAAGTACTATTTTTGCCTATGCAACAACACAACGTACTTATTTTAGATTTCGGATCGCAATACACACAACTTATTGCGCGCCGTGTTAGAGAATTGAACATTTACTGTGAAATTCATCCTTATAACAAAATTCCAACAAACTTAAACGACTTTAAAGCAGTAATACTTTCTGGTAGTCCGAATTCTGTTCGTTCAGAAGCGGCCTTACATCCAGATTTAGCTGAAATTAGAGGTAAAAAACCATTACTAGCTGTTTGTTATGGCGCACAATATTTAGCCCATTTTTCTGGCGGATTGGTAGCTCCATCAAACACGAGAGAGTATGGTAGAGCTAATTTATCTTTTGTAAAAGAAGGAGAAGCATTCTTTTCAGACATCTCGGAAGGAAGTCAGGTTTGGATGAGTCACTCAGACACTATTAAAGATTTACCAACAAACGGAATCTTATTGGCAAGCACACACGATGTAGCAAACGCTGCTTATAAAATCGAGGGGGAAACAACGTATGCGATTCAATTTCACCCAGAAGTATATCATTCTACCGATGGTAAACAATTATTACAAAATTTCTTAGTTACTATAGCAGGCGTAGCGCAAACTTGGACACCTGATTCTTTTGTTGATGAAACAGTTGCTGATATACAAGCAAAGGTTGGAACCGACAAAGTGGTTTTAGGATTGTCTGGAGGTGTAGATTCTACCGTAGCTGCCGTATTATTACACAAAGCTATTGGCAGCAATTTACACTGTATTTTTGTTAATAATGGTTTGTTACGTAAAAATGAATATACCGATGTATTAAAGCAATACGAAGGTATGGGCTTAAACGTAAAAGGCGTAGATGCTTCGGCACGTTTCTTGAAGGAGCTTGCTGGTTTAAGTGACCCAGAAGAAAAACGTAAAGCTATTGGTAAAGTTTTTATTGATGTTTTTGATGATGAAGCAAATCAGATTGACGACGCAAAATGGTTGGCACAAGGGACTATTTATCCTGATGTAATTGAATCAGTTTCGGTAAACGGTGGTCCATCAGCAACTATTAAAAGTCATCATAACGTAGGCGGTTTGCCAGATTTTATGAAATTGAAGATTGTAGAGCCTTTACGAATGATTTTTAAAGACGAAGTGCGCCGTGTAGGAGCATCTATGGGAATTGACAAAGATTTATTAGGGCGTCATCCTTTTCCGGGTCCTGGATTGGCAATTCGTATTTTAGGAGATATTACCGAAGAAAAAGTACGTATTTTACAAGAAGTAGATGCTGTTTTTATCAACGGATTAAAAGAAGATGGCTTGTACAACAAAGTATGGCAAGCAGGTGCAATTTTATTACCTGTAAACTCTGTTGGCGTAATGGGCGATGAAAGAACTTATGAAAAAGTAGTAGCTTTACGTGCCGTAGAAAGTACGGATGGTATGACGGCAGATTGGGTAAATTTACCATATGAGTTTTTACAAAAAACATCCAATAAAATAATTAATAATGTAAAAGGTGTAAATAGAGTAGTATACGATATAAGCTCTAAGCCACCTGCAACAATTGAATGGGAATAAACTCCTGATAATAAAAATAATGTAGATGAAGAAATTTCAATTTTTACTTTTAATTTGTATTTTAACTTTTGCCGTTTCTTGTGGCCAGCAGAAACGTTATATTTCTTACAAGGTTCAAGAAGGAGAAACAATGCGCGACATTGCAAACCGATTGGACATGAAAACAAAAGATTTATTACGTTTAAATCCTGATGTTGGTAGAAAACCAGACGCTAATACAGTTATTGTAATTCCAAACCCTGAAATTAAAACTGGAGTTTCTTCAACTACTACTGATGAAACAGCTATTGATAATGAGAACCTAGAAGAAAATCCTTCTGATACTGTTGAAGAAGAAACTACTAAAGATACTATTTTTCAACAAACGGTATACGAATATGAAAATCATACGGTACAAGCAGGAGAAACAGTATATCGCATCACCAAGTTGTACGACATTTCTAAAGACGATTTAATTAAATGGAATCCTGATTTTCCAACTATTAAAAATAATATATTAAGTATTGGTCAGGTTTTAAAAGTAAAATCTGTCGAAAAAATAATTACTATTAACAGAGAAGAGGTTTTAGAAAATTTCTTAACACACACGGTTAAAAGCAAAGAAACCGTATATAGTTTAACTCGTTTTTACAACATTTCTAAAGAAGATTTAATTCGTTTAAATCCGGAATATCCTGGAATTAAAAATAATGAATTAGCTATTGGCCAATTAATAAAAATTAAACCAATTGATGAAGTAAACCCAAATGAAAATTTTGCTTTTTATAAAGATAGTATACAAGAAAACACATCGATTGATGTAGCCATTCTGCTTCCTTTTAAATTAAAAGATTATAAATCTGCCACAGCAAAAGATATATTTAGTAGCGAAAATAGTTCTGCCAAATTAGCAAACATGGCTACTGATTTTTATATGGGAGCTGAAATAGCAATCGACTCAATTAAAGCGCAAGGCATTCATGTTAACTCTAGTATTTTTGATACTGGTAACCGAGATGATAACGTTCCTTTAATTTTAGCAGAAAAAAAATTAGACTCTACTGATGTTGTAATTGGCCCTTTTTATTCTGATAAAGCAGCACTTATTGCTCGTGAAATTAATGTACCAATTGTATTTCCACACTTTTCTAGCAGTCAAAATAATTTTTCGGCGACAAAACTTATAAAATCTACTCCAGATAAAAATAGCTATACACAATATTTAGCTTCATATTTAAAAGATATTTATAAAGGTGAAGAAATCTTTGTTGTTGGCGATGGTGAAGCTACATCTAACGATAGAGTAAGTAAAATTGTAAGTAATTTAAAAAAGCATGATTCTATTAGTGAAGTTCATATTTTAAAACCAAAAGACGGTTATATTAAAAGAGAATTGTTTACAGATAAAATGGCTGTACATAAGCAAAATTGGGTTATCATAACTTCCGATGACAATGTAGCTATTGCTGATGTTTTAAACAGTATGATTGGGATACCTGATGACATGACAGTGCAGGTTTTTGCTGTTGAGAAAAACAAATCTTATAACAGCATAGAAAACAATAAACTAGCAAGTATTAATTTTACCTATGTATCTAATACCTTTGAAGATTCCTCATCAGAAAATGTAAAGAATTTTAATAAAAAGTATTACAAAAGAAACAACACGATCGCTTCTGATTATGCGATTAAAGGTTTTGACATTACCTACGATATTTTAATGCGTTTAGCCTCCGGTAAAGAATTATCACAGACTTTTAAAGAAGGTGTTTCACTTCGCTTAGAAAACAAGTTCGATTACCGAGCAAAAACATTCAGTAGCACTAGTAATAACGGTTTGTTTATTATTAAATACAATAAAGACCTAAGCTTAACAAGACTTAAGTAAATAAAAAAGCTCACAGATAACCTGTGAGCTTTTTTTTAATACCTATTATTTCATCGCAATCGCATCCAACCAATCTTGATTACCTAAATACCATGCGATTGTTTTTTGTATGCCTTCCTCAAATTGCAACGAAGGTTTCCAATGTAATTCTTTTTTAAGTTTAGAAGCATCAATGGCATACCTGTAATCATGCCCTGCCCTATCGGTTATATAGGTGATTAACTTTTCTGAAGTACCAGGTGCTCTATCCAATAAAGCATCCACTTCTTTAATCAGCAACCTAATCAAATCAATGTTTGTCCATTCATTATCTCCCCCCACATTATAGGTCTCACCTACTTTTCCGTCATGATAAATAACGTCAATAGCACTGGCATGATCTTCTACATAGAGCCAATCTCTAATATTATCACCTTTTCCGTATACAGGCAATGGTTTATGATGCACGATATTATTAATAAATAATGGAATTAATTTTTCAGGAAACTGATTGGGTCCGTAATTGTTAGAGCAATTAGAAATTACGATTGGCAATCCGTACGTATCATGAAAGGCTCGCACAAAATGATCTGACGATGCTTTGGAAGCCGAGTAAGGCGAATGCGGGTCGTAGGCTGTTTGCTCTGTAAACAAGCCTGTTTCTTTTAAAGTACCGTACACCTCATCGGTAGAAATATGATAAAACAACTTTCCTTTACAATTATCTTTCCAGCTATGCCTCGCGCTTTCTAACAAGTTTAAAGTCCCCAAAACATTGGTTTTCACAAACGAAAAAGGATCCGATATCGAACGATCTACATGCGATTCTGCTGCTAAATGTATAACACCTTCTATCGCGTAGTCTTCAAAAATAGTTTTCACCAACACGGCATCACATATATCTCCTTCTATAAATGTATAATTCGCTTTATTGGCAATATCGGCTACATTGGCAAGATTCCCGGCATAGGTTAACGCATCTAAATTGATGATACGATAGTTCGGATACTTTGTTACAAATAACCGCACTACATGTGAACCAATAAAACCCGCGCCACCGGTAATTAAAATATTTTTCATTACTAAGAGGTAATTAATTATACTATAAGTGTCAAATTTACGATTATTAAAAGAGCTTGTTTAAATTTCATTTAAAAAAGTTCTCCATCGTTCTTTTTGAAGAAAAAAATCACTCCAACTAATAGTTGATTTAACTTCTTCAGATAGTTGATGCGATACTGAAATAAATTCAGCATGACGCTAATCTAATAACAACTCACTTCACGTCAACCTGAACGTGTTTCAGGTTCTCATCTAGGTTTCCCGTAATCTTTAGCTTATTTCATACTGATTATTAATTCTAGTGATTTCAATGACTAAAAAAAGGAAATAAAATCGTATCGAGAATTTATTTCTTTAAGTCAATAAATTTCACACTAAAAAAGTTCTCCATACATTTTTTTTGAAGAAAAAAAATCAATCTAAATGACAGTTTATTTAATTTTTTACAGGTTCTAAGCGATATTTTAAAAAGGCGATTCAAAGTTCTCAAACGACTCTAACATTGTGTCTTTTGCTGATAAAATAATATTATCTTCAGCTACTTGCCAATCTATCTTTAATGTTGCATCATCAAACTTAATTCCCGCATCACATTGTGGCGCATAGCGATTATCCACTTTATATGCAAAAATTGCTTCTTCCGACAAGGTTACAAAGCCATGAGCAAAACCTCTTGGCACATACAATTGTTTTTTATTTTCTTCGGATAATTCTACCGCTACATATTTTCCGTAGCTAGGAGAATCTTTACGGATATCAACCACAACATCTAAAACCTTTCCTTGAATACAACGCACCAATTTTGCTTGTGCAAATGGTGGCTTTTGAAAATGCAAACCTCTTAAGGTTCCGAAAACCGATTTCGACTCGTTGTCTTGCACAAAGTTAGTTTCACCTATGTTTGCATCAAACTTCTCTTGATTAAACGATTCAAAAAAATAGCCTCTTTCATCTTTAAAGACACGAGGCTCAATAATTACAACATCTTCAATTTCCGTTTTGGTAAAAATCATTAGGATTATTTTAATAACGAATCAAATTTACTAATAATAAATGGAGTACCAGTTTCTTTTAAAAATGAAAAAAGAGCGCAACGCTAAAGTAAACTTCGTCTAGGAATTCATCAGATTCCTGCCTTCGCAGGAATGACATTTTTTG
>CAXHZZ010000064.1:0-12749 GCA_964021635.1 uncultured Tenacibaculum sp. | reverse complement strand
TCATCAAAAGGTAAACAATATTCTTTACAAACTTGTGCGTCTAAATTAAGTGTTATTTGAGTTAAGCTAGCGTCAGAAACAGTAATTCTTTGTACTAACCTTCCTTCGTCTACAAAGAAAATTTCGTCTTTCCCCCAAATTTCACTAAACTCGGTTTCAGTATCACCTTCTTTAGCTTTTCCATTAAGTGTATAACCTGTTTGACCTTCAGCAGGTGAAATTGACATTGGTAAAGAAGCATCTTCTGGGTTGTACTGTGAGTATAGGTGCCAGTCTTCTGCAATTTCAATATCAAAAATTAAGTCGTATTCTGTATCCGAAATTTTTTCAACGGTAGGTGTAACCACAATAGGGTTGTCATCAGATTGGGAGAATACCGTTAAACCGATGAATAATAAAAATAGAGTAAAGAATTTTTTCATTCGAGTTAGTTTATAAGGGGTTGTTTTTAATTAGTTATTCTTAATAATTGTGTTGTTTTATTAGAAGGTAAAAAACGTTTGTCTTGTCGCCTTCCAATAATCCATATAATTTCATCGTTATTTGAACAAAGCAACCATGTGTTGTTTTTATCAAAAAGCGATAATTTTTCATCTTTAAAATATTTACTAACTTTTTTCTTACCTAACATTCCTGTTGGGTAAAAATAATCACCAGCTTTTTGCTTTCTAATGACGAGGGGGTAATTTAACAAAATTTTATCAACAAAAATACAATTTGTATTATTAATTGTTTTTTTTTCACTTTGTTCGAATAACAAACTAATTGGATTTGTTATTCTTATTTCATTTTCATGAACTGTAACTTCTTCATTTTCAGTGTTGTTTAGTTCATTAGCGGGTAAAAGTAATAAAAAATCTCTATCTTTTAATAAAGTAAATGAATTTGTTGCTACTTTCTTACCTGATTCGGCATAAATTAAGTCGTAAACATCATTCCACTTTGTAAATTTATATGCTTTTAAAAGTTGATATAAATAAATTTTTGGATCTGCTAATTTTAGCAACTCCAGAATGTTTATCTTTAGTATATTTCCTTGTTTGCTGAGAGTTTTAGCGGATACCTCTTTTACCTTATCTGTAATAATTTGCTGAGATTGTTTAAGGAAGCTAGTGGTTTTGTGGTGTGTTTTTAAAAAATTTGGATTTAATTCTTTTAAAAGTGGAATAACTTGATGTCTTATTTTATTTCTGATATATTTAGTTTCAGAATTACTAGCGTCTTCACGCCATAGAATATTGTTATCTACAGCATATTTTTTTATTTCTTCTCGCGAAAAATTTAATAATGGACGAATGATTTTGCCGTTAACTGCAGGGATGCCTGTTAAGCCATCTAAGCCTGTTCCTCTAGTAAGGTTAATAATAAAGGTTTCTAGGTTGTCATCAGCATGATGACCAGTTAAAATATAACTAAAATTATGTTCTTTTATCAATTCATCAAACCAGTTATAACGAAGTTTTCTGGCAGCTATTTGGGTTGATAATTTATGCTCTTTTGCATATTTAATTGTATCAAAATGTACAGAAAAAAAAGGAATATTTAGTTTTTTTGCTAGCTTTTTAACAAATAGTTCGTCTAAATTGCTTTCTTCATCTCTTAACTGAAAATTACAATGTGCTAAAGAAATTGTAAAGTTTAATTGGTGTAATAAATGCGTTAAAACAACACTATCAATTCCACCTGAGATTGCAATGAGGAGTTCTTTTTCTTTTAAAAATGAAAAATGTTTATCAATATGTTCCGTTAATTGTTGCAGCATTTTAGAACTATTTAATTTATAGTTGATGATTTAACCAGTTAATAACATCTTGCTTCATTTCTTCTTTGCATAAATCATGTTGTAGCTCATGATAACCACCTTTATAAAGTTTTAGACTTGCTTTCTCTGTTGTATTGGTAAAAGTTTCTGTTCCTTTATAATCAATAATTTTATCGCCCGTTCCATGTAATAATAACATTGGTTTCTTTAAGCTTGCGGCATTTTTTATAGCCCATTCACCTGCATCAATAAATGATAAAGAAAAATTTGGACTAATTTTATCATGCACTAACGTATCGTTAATGTAGTTTGCTACTTCTTTTTTGTCGCGAGAAATATCATTCGCATCTAATTCGTTTCCTAAAGTTATTGACGGCGCAATTTTTTGCATTATTTTACCTAATGAAAGTTTCCATGCTGGCGGATCAAAGGCTAACTTAAGCATGGGGCTAGTTGCAATGATTCCCGTCAAGTTATTTTCTTTACGAAGTGCGTAGTTTATAACTGCGTTGCCACCCATAGAATGTCCGTATAAAAAGGTTGGTTTATGCCCAAACACTTCTTTTGCTTTTGTAATTAAATTTGATATGCTTTCTAAAACCAAATCAAAACCAGGATTATGACCTCTTTTGCCAGTGGTTTTTCCATGGCCAAAATGGTCAAAAGCAATAACCCCAAAATTATTATCTGTTAGTTTTTTAGCAAGATCTTCATAACGACCAGAATGTTCTCCCATTCCGTGAATAACCACCACCACAGCTTTTATGGTTTCAGGTTGCCAAAACTGACCAAAAAAAGTAGTTTTATGGTAATCGAAATTAAATTCTTGATGCGTCATAGTTTTATTGTTTTTGTAACCATATTCTTATTTCTTTTCGCAAGGAAACTTCGGGTTTTGGTAACGGAATTGTTTTGCCAAATTGTTTACCTCTCTTAAATTTAGAGAAGGTAATTTTATGTTGTTTCCAAGCTTCAGGATACAATTCTAGAAATTTATTAAAAAAACTTTGTTCATTTACAGTTCCTTCTATCTTCGGAAGTACTTGTTTAAATTTTTCTTCTTGATCTATTATCATTGCTTTTTATTTTTTGTGGCAATAAGCTTTCGCATCTCTTTAACATTAATCGTACTTATGTAATTACTCCACCTCTGAGAGTCAAAAATATACATAAATTTATGAATTCAATTGCCATTTTGTTTTGGTGTCGTAAAGATATCTTTATGCTTATGAGTTAAAATTTACCAGAGATTATATGAATTAGGTGTATATATTGCATCATTTTCAATATTAATTTCTTCCATATAGTAAGTAATATATTTAATGTTCTTTGCCTAGTGTACTTAGTGCATTGTATGTGTTAAAAAGCATATGAATATATTTAATTTTTGATATTTAAATCGAATGTAGTTGAAATTGTCATAAGGCTTCAATAATCAAGCAAAAATCTACTATTGCTAGGCTTAAGGCTAAATTAATTAATCATATAAATATTTTTTATTAGGTGTTTTACTACGAATAGGTTAAAATAAAATAAGAACGAAAAAACAAGTAGCATCATAAACTAATAGATAGACAAATTTTATTTATTGACTTTAGGCCTCAATATAATAAACTACTTTGAGTTTAGTAGTACATATTTCATTGCTTTTGCCTTTAATAGGCACTCTTCATATTCTTTTTCGGGAGATGACTTGGCTGTAATTGCACCACCAACTGAGTATGAAACGTATTTTTTATTAGCGTTGTATAAAATACTTCTAATAATTACATTAAAATCAAAGTCGCCATGAGGGGTAAAATAACCAATGGTTCCTGAATACAAACCACGTTTGGTTTCCTCTAATTCTTCAATGATTTTCATGGCTGATACTTTCGGAGCTCCGGTCATGCTTCCCATCGGAAACGTATCTTTAATAACATCAACAGGGTGCGTGGTTGTAGCTATTTCTGAAACGATGGTAGATGTCATTTGATGTACTTGTTTAAAAGAATACACTTTACAAAGTTCTTCAACAATAACGCTTCCTTTTTTTGCAGTTTTTGATAAGTCATTGCGAACCAGATCTACAATCATCACATTTTCTGCTCGTTCTTTTTCATCGCGTGATAAATCGAAAGCTATTTTATCATCTTCAATAACATCGATTAATCTTTTTGCGGTTCCTTTAATAGGTTGTGATATAATTTTTCTTCCTTCTTTTTTTAAATACCTTTCGGGTGTTGCTGATAATAAATACAAGTTTTCGTGCCTGAAAAAAGTAGCAAAAGGTGGTTCTGAAATATCGTTTAAATGCGTGTATATTTCATAAGGATTGATATTGGTGTTTTCAGCATAAAATTCCTGACAGAAATTAGCCTCGTAAATATCGCCTCTATGAATATGGTTTAAAACTTTTGTTACTTTTTTATGGTATTCATCCTTGTGAATACGAAGTTTTATTTTGATTTTTTCTTCTTCTGATGATTTTTCGATTTCATTAGGAATAATAGTAGGGTTTGTTTCTAAGATGTCATTAAAATCTTCTTCTAATTCATCATCTATCATTTGTAAATAATGAAATTCAACAGTATTTCCTTTGATGAAAATTAATTTTTGAGGTTGAAAAAAATATAAATCAGGAAAATGAAGTCCATCAAAATTATTAGATTGTAGTTTTTCAACATCATTTTTTACATCATAAGAAATATAGCCAAAAAGATAATCTTTGGTATATGATTGATATTCTTTTAGCTTATCAAAAGCATTATGGGCATCCGTTTTTATCGATGTAAATTCATCTGCAGCCAAACAACAATCAAACGAAGCATATTTTTGCTCGTAATTATTAGAATCCAACCAAATAGCAGTTTCAAACTGTTTAGACCAAGCAAATAGTTTTTGCTTAAACTCTATCGGGTTGTCAATTTTAAAATCAGATTGAACTCTTTTAAACATCTTACAAAAGTAAGAAACCCGATAGAATATAACTATCGGGTTTCTATAAAATATAGTTGTTAAATTATTTTACCTCTTCAACAGCAACCGTTATTTCTTTAACGATGTTATTACCTTCTTCTGTAACGTTAATGTTAATTTTCTCTCTGCTGTTTTCAAAGGTTTTTATTTTCTTTTTTACCTCTTCTAAAGTTCCTTCAATAACTTCTTCTTTTGTAACCTCTTTTCCGTTTTCGGTTGTAGTTGTTGTAATTATAGCCTTTGCAGTTCCGTCATCATTCTTGCTAATTTCCACTTTTACAATTTTACTGATGTCGTTTTTAATTACTGTTGTTTTCCCGTCATCATCAGTATTGGTAATATTTTTAAGCTCTACTTTAACTGTTTCACCATCTTTTGTGATGGTAATATCTTCGGAATTTGAATTTGCATCAATATTATGGCCGCCTAAAATAGGAGCAATTACCAATCCAATTAAGCAGGTAAGTTTGATTAAAATATTCATTGATGGGCCAGAGGTGTCTTTAAAAGGATCACCTACCGTGTCACCAGTTACAGCAGCTTTATGAGCATCAGAACCTTTATAAGTCATTTTTCCGTTGATTTCTACTCCAGCTTCAAAAGATTTTTTAGCATTATCCCAAGCACCACCAGCGTTGTTCTGAAATATTGCCCAAAGTACGCCCGAAACTGTAACTCCAGCCATATAACCACCTAACATTTCGGCAATCGCTAAATTATTCATTCCAAATAGCATTGGAATAAAGGCAATAATTAAAGGAAATCCGATTGTTAGCAATCCTGGCAACATCATTTCTCTTAAAGAAGCTTCTGTAGAAATTGCTACACATTTATCGTATTCTGGTTTCCCAGTTCCTTCCATTATCCCTGGAATATCTTTAAACTGACGTCTTACTTCTTGTACCATTTCCATGGCTGCTTTACCAACGGCATTCATCGCTAAAGCGGAAAATACTACAGGAACCATTCCACCTACAAATAACATTGCTAATACAGGTGCTTTAAATATATTAATTCCGTCTATTCCTGTAAACGTTACATAAGCAGCAAATAAAGCTAACGATGTTAAAGCGGCAGAAGCAATAGCGAAACCTTTACCTGTCGCGGCAGTTGTGTTACCAACGGCATCTAAAATATCTGTACGCTCTCTAACGATTGGTTCTTGCTCACTCATTTCTGCAATTCCCCCAGCATTATCTGCTATTGGCCCGAAAGCATCAATTGCTAATTGCATAGCGGTAGTTGCCATCATTGCAGATGCCGCTAAGGCAACACCGTAAAACCCTGCCAAAGCATACGACGACCAAATTGCGGCAGCAAATAATAAAACAGAAGGAAAAGTAGAAATCATACCTGTTGCTAAACCGGCAATAATGTTTGTTCCTGCTCCTGTAGAAGATTGTTGTACTATTTTTAAAATAGGCGTTTTACCTAAGCCAGTATAGTATTCAGTTACTGAAGAAATAACAGCGCCAACAACTAAGCCAACCAATGTTGCGTAAAATACTCTTATTGATGAGATACCTTGTAAGCCTTCACCAAAGAACTCCATTTGCATATTTTCTGGAAGCATCCATTTGCATAAAACAAAACAAGCGATTGCTACTAGAGCAATAGAAACCCAGTTACCTGAGTTTAAGGCGCTCATTACTTGAGATTCTTTAGCATCATTACTTTTAATTTTCACCAACATGGTTCCGATTATCGAAATTATAATTCCGATACCCGCAATTGCCATTGGTAATAATATAGGGCCAATTCCGCCAAAGGCATCAGAAATACTTCCGCCCATATCTTTAATAATATAATTTCCTAAAACCATTGCAGCTAAAACGGTTGCAACATACGAACCGAATAAATCTGCTCCCATACCGGCAACATCACCTACATTATCACCTACATTATCTGCAATTGTAGCAGGATTTCGTGGGTCATCTTCAGGAATACCAGCTTCAACTTTACCTACTAAATCGGCACCAACATCGGCAGCTTTTGTGTAGATTCCTCCACCAACACGTGCAAATAAAGCAATGCTTTCTGCACCTAAAGAGAATCCAGCTAGGGTTTCAAGAACAATCGTCATATCCATAGTGTTTGTCCAAACACCTCCCATAAAGAAGTAGAAGAAAGCGATAAAGAATGTAGTTAATCCCAATACGGCTAATCCGGCAACGCCGAGTCCCATTACGGTTCCGCCACCAAAAGAAACTTTAAGGGCTTTAGGTAAACTTGTTTTTGCTGCTTGCGTAGTTCTTACGTTTGTTTTGGTTGCTATTTTCATTCCCATGTTTCCTGCGAAAGCAGAAAAAATAGCACCACAAATAAATGCGATAACTATTAAGTAACTTGTTGTTGGAACAAAGTAGGCTACAATTGCTAGTAAAATACTAACGATGATTACAAAAAATGTTAAGAGTTTGTATTCTGCATTTAAGAAGGCTAATGCACCTTCATAAATATGATCCGAAATTTCTTTCATTTTTCCATCTCCAGCATCCTGTGTCATTACCCATTTTTTCATAACGAGCATGTAAAGCAACCCTATTACAGCAGCTGCAATTGGCATCCAAATCATTATTGATTCCATATATTTTATATTTTGATTAGTTAATTGATGTTCGTAAATATAACGAAATCAGCGACTAAACAAAAAAACCTCTCAGAATGAACTGAGAGGTTTTTGGTGTTTTATATAGAATTTTACTGATTAAATAGTAAAATCTCCGTTTGCTTTATGCTCGCTATTTTGGTAACGTTCGATACATTTATCTAAAATTTCATAAGCTTCGTTTGCGTCTCCCCAACCACCAACATCTACTTTTTTCTTTTCTAAATCTTTATAAACTTGAAAAAAGTGAGTAATTTCTTTAACTTGGTGAGGGTTCATATCTTTTAAGTCGTTTAATTGACTCCAGATAGGGTCAGAAACAGGAACACAAATAATTTTTTCATCTTGTCCTTTTTCATCTGCCATATGGAAAACACCGATTGGTTTTACTTCCATAACACACATAGGAAAAGTTGGTTCAGCTCCTAAAACTAATACATCTAATGGATCGTTATCTAAAGCTAAAGTTTCAGGAATGAAACCGTAATCTCCAGGGTACATCATTGATGAAAATAACATTCTATCGAAACGAATTTTTCCTAAATCAAAATCGTATTCATATTTATTTCTACTTCCTTTTGGTATTTCAATTAAAACATCTACTGTTTTTCTTTCTTTTGCAGTCATATTATCTTGCTTTTCTTCGTTTCTAAAAATCGGTTTGCAAAAGTAATAATTTATTAGTGTTTTTTAACAAAAAAGAACTATTATTTTATTGTTAAACTAATGATTATAAGCCTGGTTTAATTCCTATACGTATTGCGAACTTTGGAGTTGGAGGTGCAAATGAGCCTGTGGGAGGGGTGTAATTACTTCTCCAAATAGCATCTACACGTAAAAAACGCATGTTACCATACCCAATGTTTTCGAGTCCAACACTATACTCGTAATACGGTTTGTTAGGGGTGTTATAGTTTATGTTTGCAGCACCACTGCTATTTACTAAGCCATCGTTAATAGCTCTGTTTTCTTTTGAGATAGTTCCGTATGCAGCTCTAAAAGTAACCAAGCTACGTAGTTTTAGTTTTTTTAATAAAGGAATTCTGTTTAAGATAAAACCGTTAAAATGCTGCTCGAAATGTGTAGCTAAGTATGTGTCAGTAACAAAATCATAGTAATTTAATAAAGCAAACGTATTTTTTGTTAATGATAATGTTTGGTTTGCTGGTATTACATTTAATAAACCTACAGGTAGTGTGCCAAATGTTTTTCCCGCTTCTAAAGTAGCGTCTAAAATACCGAATTTACTTAGGCGAATAGGATGATTGTATTTAAATTGTAGCTTGTCGTATGAATGTGATCCGTTAAAAAAACCTTTATATCCTCTGCGGTAATTTAATACTAGAGTAGGAAAAATATTACGTCCAAAACGTCTTTCAACACCAAGGCCATATATAAACCTACCTGGGGTATAAGAAATGTAAATATCAGAAGCAACATCTGTAATGTTAGATTTAATATTTCCATTTTCATCAAGATAGTCCATAGAGAAATCTTTTGGAGAAGCAGATTTTATGGTTGCATATGATAAATTAACACCTATATTTAAATTGGGTTTAATTTGATAATCGAAATTAGTAGCAACTTTTTCGACTTTAGATAAAAAGAAATTGTCACCTCTAGAAAATAAAGCATCAGTACCAAAAGAAGCTCCTAAAAGTTTTGTGGTGTTTAATAAAACACTTCCTAATTGTTCTATGTCTTTTTGGTAAGCTAAACCAACAGCTATTCTTGGTTTGTATGATAATAAATAACGACCTTCTAAACCGTACTTAAATTTCTTATCTTTAAACCCGTATGCTAAGTGACCTCCTAAACGAAATCTATCGTCTTTAGATTTAAAGGTCCTAAAACCAACTTTGGTTCTAAAACCTTCTACTTGATTGTTAGCAAATATTGTCCATAAAGGGCCAATTTGAATGCCAGCAGGAGTGTTTATAAACCCACTAGCAACAGTATTAATTAAACCAGTTATGTTTTTAATTTGTTTTTTTTCTTTTACAATATTTATAAAATTATATGTTAAATTACTTTCATTATTTTCTTTAGCTTTCCAATACGATGCTTCTTTCTTGTATTGATTTGGTCTTATTTTTATAGTTTTTTGTGTATAGAATTCTTTTGCAAGAGGTTTGTCTAATATATAATCGTTGTAAAGAATTGTTTTTTTGATTGTTAGTCCTTTGTTTTTTTCATTTTTGTCAAGAAATGTAAAGTCACCTACATAAGTATTTCTAGTTGGAATGTAAATACTATCGTTTTTTACTTTGAATTCTTTTTCAAATGATAAGCCTCTAACAAAATTTAGATTAATACTCTTATGCACTTTCATTTTTATTTTTTCGATAGAGAAGTTTTTGTCTGATACCCAAAAATTACCTTCAAAAGCTAGATCGCCATCTCTAATAGGAAAAAAGTATATATTGTATGATTTTTTGTTGTTGTTAACGATGCTGTCGTATAAAACATAGTCATAGGTTGCAAAACCGTCGCTAGATAAAGGGCTGACAAAAGATTTTCGTAATAAATTAATGTTATTTTTAAAAACATCAACATTTTGAAATGTATTAGACATTCTTTCGTAAACAAAACCTTTAGTTCCTAATCCTTCGGATTTTTCAGCTTCAATATCTTCTCTAATATTATCGTTTTTATTATCACCATATATATTCGCTACTTCTTCGTGTAAATAAATTGGAATGTAATAATTAACACCATCACTATCATACTTTACTTTATCTATTGTTTTTTGATATTCATCTTTAAAAATGTTTTTTAAGAAAGTAGTGTCTAGATTATTCAGACCTAACTCGATAGTGCTTTGCCTTTTGTATTGATAATTATCAACTAAATCAAGGCCGTTTTTTCGCTTTCTCTTCCAGATTTCTTTTAGAACTCGATATGCAGGATTTTCTTTTTTCTTTAATCGTTTCTTAGGTTTCGAAACAATTACTACCTCATCTAATTGATCAGTTTCTTCTTTAAGAGAAATATTTAAATATTTAGTTTTTTTATTAACTTTTAAAGTTTGTGTTTGAAAACCAATAAAAGAGACTTCTAATGTACCTCTAAATCTCTTTGTTTTTAAAAAAAATGTACCATCATTGTTTGTGGTCGTCCCGAATACTGTGTTTTTTAAAAATACATTAACAAAAGGCATAGGATTGTTAAATTCATCGACAACTTTACCTTTTAACGTCATTTGAGCACATAAAGAGTTGGTAATGAGAAGTAGTATAATTGGTAGTATTTTCTTCATTTTTTACAATACTGGAAAATCCTTTTGACATTAATTAGCCAAAAGGATTTTTTTCTTTTTAATTTCTTGTTTCTCTATTACTTGTTAAGATATAAAACATCTTTAACGGCTTTAATAACATCATTGGTATTAGGTAACCACTCAGCTAATAAAACTGGTGAGTACGGTGCTGGTGTGTCTGCAGTAGTAATTCTTTTTATAGGAGCGTCTAAATAATCAAAAGCTTCGTCTTGTACTCTAAAAGTAATTTCAGAAGATACACTACCAAAAGGCCAAGCTTCTTCTAATATTACTAATCTGTTTGTTTTTTTTACAGATTTTAAAATTGCGTTATGATCCATTGGACGAACGGTGCGTAAGTCGATAATTTCAACAGAAATACCATCTTTAGCTAATTCATCTGCAGCTTTGTATGCTTCTTTAATTATTTTACCAAAAGAAACTACAGTAACATCTGTACCTTCTCTTTTAATATCGGCAACTCCAATAGGAAGAATATATTCACCTTCTGGAACTTCCATTTTATCACCATACATTTGTTCTGATTCCATAAAAATAACTGGATCATCATCGCGTATAGCTGCTTTTAATAAACCTTTTGCATCATAAGGATTAGACGGTACGATAACTTTTAAACCAGGTGTGTTTGCAAACCAATTTTCAAAAGCTTGTGAATGTGTAGCACCTAATTGACCGGCAGAACCTGTTGGACCACGAAAAACAATAGGACAATTTAGTTGTCCACCACTCATTTGACGAATTTTAGCTGCATTGTTAATAATTTGATCAATACCAACTAAAGAAAAATTAAAAGTCATGTATTCAACAATAGGGCGATTTCCATTCATTGCAGATCCAACTGCAATACCACCAAAACCTAATTCAGCAATAGGAGTATCAATAACTCTTTTCTCACCAAATTCATCTAGCATCCCTTTTGAAGCCTTATAAGCTCCGTTATATTCCGCTACTTCTTCACCCATTAAGTAAATGCTTTCATCCCTTCGCATTTCTTCACTCATAGCTTCGCAAATAGCTTCTCTAAATTGTATTGTTTTCATACGTTATATTAGTAGTTGTTTATCAAGATTGCAAAAATAACAAAAATAGAAATAAGAAATAGGTTTTTAACTTAAACAAATCATAACATATCTTTGTAACCTTCTGTTGTTAAATAATTAGAGGGATAAAAAATTTACTATGCATGCATAGTAAATTAAAAAAAAACCGTAACTTCGTAGCTCAAAAAATTAAGTTTCTTAAAAACAACGATATATGAAAATATTAGTTTGTATCAGTCATGTACCTGA
Organism: uncultured Tenacibaculum sp.; assembly: GCA_964021635.1. Lineage (GTDB taxonomy): Bacteria > Bacteroidota > Bacteroidia > Flavobacteriales > Flavobacteriaceae > Polaribacter. The sequence goes on along the minus strand of CAXHZZ010000064.1, from coordinate 852 downwards.
TACTACTTCGAAAATCAACTTTACAGATAATAATACAAAGTTTGATACTAACGGAGTTCAATATGTTATAAACCCTTATGATGAGTTTAGTTTAACTCGCGCTATGTGGTTTAAAGAAAAACAAGGTGCTAGTGTAACAGTTGTAAATGTTGGAGGTGCTTCAACAGAACCAACTTTACGTAAAGCTTTGGCTATTGGTGCTGATGATGCAATTCGTGTAAATGCAGAGCCTACAGATGGTTTTATGGTTGCTAAAGAGTTAGCAGCTGTTGTTAAAAGTGGTGGTTACGATTTAGTTTTAGCAGGTAAAGAGTCAGCAGATTATAATGGTCAAATGGTGCCAGGAATGTTAGCTTCATTGGTTGATTTTAACTTTGTAAATGCTTGTGTAGGTGCAGAAATAGAAGGAACAAATGTCTCTTTAACAAGAGAGATTGATGGGGGAGAAGAAAAAGTTTCTTCAACTTTGCCAATGGTGATTGCTGGGCAAAAAGGATTGGTAGAAGAAAAAGATTTACGTATACCTAACATGCGTGGAATTATGATGGCTCGTAAAAAACCTCTAGCAGTTGTTGATCCATTAGGTGTTGCAGCAAGTACTGCTACTCAGAATTTCGAAAAGCCTGCAGAGAAAGGTGCTGTGAAGTTAGTTGATACTGTTGATGAATTAATCGACTTGTTACACAACGAAGCAAAAGCAATTTAATAGTAAAATTTAAAACCACGTTGTTGCGAATAAAGTGAGGTAGTTTGTTTTGAAAATTATTTTTCTCGCGATAACATAAAAAAACATAAAAATATGTCTGTATTAGTTTTTGCCGATTCATCGGAAGGAAAATTTAAAAAAACTGC
>CAXHZZ010000063.1:0-13067 GCA_964021635.1 uncultured Tenacibaculum sp. | reverse complement strand
AAAAGGGAAGCAATTATGCTTCCCTTTTTTTATACTTAAAATTTAAATAGCCTATTTTTTATTTCATAAATTTGAAACATGAAAAAAATAATTATTGTAAACGGACCAAACTTAAACTTGTTAGGTAAACGTGAACCTGAAATTTATGGTTCAAGTTCTTTTGAAGATTTTTTTAAAGAATTGCAAGAAAAGTACAAATCAGTTGAGTTGGCTTATTTTCAATCTAACATAGAAGGTGAAATCATTAATAAATTACATGAAGTAGGTTTTACTTATGATGGTGTTATTTTAAATGCAGCTGCTTATACACATACATCCGTTGGTATTGCAGATGCTGTAAAAGGTATTGAAACTCCGGTTATAGAAGTACACATTTCTAACGTACATGCTCGCGAAGATTTTCGTCACGTAAGTTATATTGCTCCCAATGCAAAAGGGGTTATTACAGGTTTTGGTTTACAAAGTTATGAATTAGCGATTCAGAGTTTTTTGTAAAAACCAATACCTTGTTGCCAATAAAATTAATAACGGAATTATAGTAATAGAGAATAATTGAGTTTTAGTAATCCAAATAATAATTGCTATTGCTAAAAAAGCGAATAGTACTAAACAATACTTTGCAATCCATTTTGGTGTGGTTTTCTTTAGCAAAAAGAAAGCAATAAGTAGGTTTGGAAAAAAAGCCCATAAAAAATTAAAGTTATTTGGAGCAGTGGAGTGGTTTGTGAAAAACCATAAGTATACAATTAATAGCCCGATGATTCCTGTTGTAAAAAACAAAGAAAAATCTAACCATTTAGTTCTTTTTTTATTTTTGTAATCTTTATAGGTGATAAATAAGCCAAATAAAGAAAGTAGTAAAATTATTAAAAACGGACTAACAGCATCACTTTTTGATTCTTTTTCTTCAAAATCTAATAAAATAATTGTTTTTAAGACTAAATTATCTTCTTTACCTTCTTTTAAAACCTTTGCGTAATTTAAAGCTTCAAAAACATAATCAGGTAAATATAAATATTCGCTTGCAGTAGCAATTTTATCTAACCTGTTTCCTAAAGCAATATTAATTCCTAAGCTTCCCCAAGTATTTTGATGAATTTCTTTATTCATTAATTGTCTTAAAGATAAATTTTCAGGAACAAAATCATCTTTAAAAATTAATTTTTCACCTACAACTTCTTTTATAATATCACGAGGTTTGGTCGCACAATTATCAAAATAAGGATCGTATAAGTAACCTGCATTTTTAGGAAGTGCATTTGTTTCTAAAATACTAAAAAAATTATTCTTCTGATTTTGAGTTAAGTTTAAAACTTGTTCCTTAACCCAACGTTTATCTTGTTGACTACTTTTTAAAGCTACATAAAACGGATATTTAACCAATTTGTATTTCATGTATCCTTTTGTGAAATCAACATAAAAAGTAGGATTATCAAAATCGAAAATTCCGTAATTATATATTAAATCGAGTTGCGTAGCAGGATCTTTAACGCGTATTGCAGTATGACCAAACTTTTCATATAAAACCTCACCGGGGCCAGATGTGATGATACTAATGTGCGAAAATTCAGATAAGCTTTTTGTGGCAACAATTTGCGAGGAAATAACATTCGTACAAAATAATAATAGAAGAATTAAAGTGATTTTTTTTATCATAACTTGAATCTGAAAAGTAATTATTAGTAATACAAATATCTTAATAAAGATTAAAAAAATACTATTTATTAAGGCTATTATCTTTAAGGATTAATGCCTAAATTTTCTTTTATAAATTTAACAATATTATTTTCTATCCACCTACTATCCGAATCATTAAATGAACTTATAAAACCTACGTGGCCACCGTAATTTGGAGTTAATAAATGAAAAGTAGTTGAGTTTTTGGCTTCATCAAAAGGATAGCACTCTTTAGATAAAAAACTATCATCTAATGAGTTTATTAATAAAGAAGGTACTTTTATCTTGGGTATATAAGGTTTTGCACTTGCTTTTATCCAGTAATCCTCAGAGCTTTTAAACCCGAAGACAGGCACTGTGTATTGTTTTTCTAAATGACGAAACTTTGTTGCTTTAAATAATAAAGTTTTATTTAAATTAAATTCGGGAAACTTTTCTGCTTTTTCAAGCATTTTAAGTTTTATTGATTTTATAAATTCGTTTAAATAAATTTTGTTTTTTAGTTTCAATAACTCCGCTTGTGAACTTGTTAGATCAATAGGAACAGAAACTGCAATTCCGCCTTTAACCTCAGTAGGAATATTATCATATTCACCTAAATATTTTAAAGTTAAGTTTCCACCAAGACTAAAACCTACAAGAATTATATTTTCGTAATTATAATTGGTTGTAAGATGCTTAATAATAAAATCAACATCATCTGTTTTTCCACTATGATAGGTTTGTAGTATAAGATTATCCTCTCCACTGCAACTTCGTAGGTTCATGCAAACAGTATCAAAACCAGTTTCATTTAAATAATTGGCGGTTGTAATCATATAATTAGATTGCGCACTTCCTTCTAAACCATGAATTAATAAAACTAATGTTTTAGAACCGATACAGGAAAAATCTAAATCTATAAAATCGGCATCCCAGGTCGTAATTCTTTTTCGTTTGTACTTAATTGTATCCTTCATAAATAAAGGGCGATACATCGTATTAAAATGCGCGCTTTTAAAAGGTAAACTCGGATTAAAATCAGTAGAAAGAATAGGCATAATTTTCAGATTATAGCAAGTGTTTACAAATATGATAAAAAAATAGTAATATGTAAAACTGATAAAATGATTTCTTATTTTCGCTTTAAATATTAAAAATAGATGAAAAAACATATTCCGAACTTATTAACATTAGGTAATTTACTATGTGGTGTAATTGCTATAATCTTTGCGCTAAAAGGTGATTTTGTAGGAACCGCTGTTTTGGTAACGGCAGGAATTGTATTTGATTTTTTTGACGGTTTTGTAGCCAGAATGTTAAATGTACAAGGAGAATTAGGTAAGCAATTAGATAGTTTGGCCGATATGGTAACAAGTGGAGTAGTGCCAGGTATTGTAATGTTGCAGCTTTTAATTAGTGCCTTAAGAGTTAATGAAGTAAGTTATTTTGCTACAGATGGTAATGGTAGTAATTTGCCATATATTGGTTTGTTATTAACTTTAGGCGCATGTTACAGATTGGCTAATTTTAATATTGATACAAGACAGTCGGATTCTTTTATAGGCTTACCAACACCTGCAATGACATTATTAGTGATTTCTTTGCCGTTAATAGTTGAGTTTTCTAATCAATCTTTTTTTATTGATTTAATAACAAATCAATACTTCTTGATAACAGTAACAGTATTATTAACTTTTTTAATGAATGCTGAAATTCCGTTGTTTGCTTTAAAATTTAAAAACTTCGGATTTAAAGAAAACGCATTAAAATACATCTTTTTAGCACTGTCTATTATACTTTTAATAATTATTAAGTTTGTAGCAGTGCCTTTAATAATATTATTATACGTAGGATTATCAATATTTAATAATTTAAAGAAAGCTTAATTTATAATTAAATATAGAACAAGAAAAAGGAGCTTTTAAGCTCCTTTTTTTATAAGTTTTAAGATTAAAACTTTTTCTTTTTTAGTTCGAAATCTTTACCAAGATATACACGGCGCACAGTTTCATCATCAGCTAATTCTTCGGGAGTTCCTTCTTTTAAAATACTTCCGTTATACATTAAGTAAGTTCTATCGGTAATAGCTAGTGTAGCTTGTACATCATGATCGGTAATTAAAATACCAATATTTTTTGTTTTAAGCTTGGCTACAATTCCTTGAATATCTTCTACTGCAATAGGATCTACACCCGCAAAAGGTTCATCTAACAAAATAAACTTTGGATCAGACGCTAAACAACGTGCAATTTCTGTTCTACGACGTTCACCACCAGAAAGTAAATCGCCACGATTTTTACGAACATGATCTAAACTAAATTCATCAATTAATTCTTCTAAACGTTTCTTTCTTTCTGCTTTAGATCTGTCAGTAAATTCTAAAACCGACATGATGTTATCTTCTACAGAAAGTTTTCTAAAAACCGAAGCTTCTTGCGCTAAATACCCAATTCCTTGTTGAGCACGTTTATACATAGCATCATCAGTAATTTCTTGATCATCTAAATAAATATGGCCAAAATTTGGTTTAACCATTCCAACAATCATATAAAAAGAAGTTGTTTTTCCGGCTCCGTTTGGGCCAAGCAAACCAATAATTTCTCCTTGTTCTACCTCTAACGAAATACCTTTTACAACCTTTCTGCTGCCGTATAGCTTTTGTATATTATCTGCTCTTAATTTCATTAACTATAAATTGTCTTTTTTGATAAGTGATCGTACTAAAATACTGAAAAACTATGAATAGGTAGCTTAATAATTTGTTAACTATTTTCTTCTAGCGATTCCCAAAATTCAACTGCGCGTCTTAAATGCGGAATTAAAATGGTTCCACCAACAAGAGTTGCAATACTCATTGTTTCCATCATTTCTTCTTTTGTTACTCCGTTTTTATGAGCAGTTTCTAAATGGTATGCAATACAATCATCACAACGTAATACTGCAGATGCTACTAAACCTAGTAATTCTTTAGTTTTTGTAGGTAAATGACCTTCTTTAAATGCGTTGGTATCTAAATTAAAAATACGTTTGATAATTTTATTATCACCAGCTAAAATTTTATCATTCATTTTAGCTCGGTAGTCATTAAATTCTTGGACTTTTTGAGACATTCTTTTTGTTTTGTTTTTTTAAGACATATTGTGATACATGAATACTTATTTCATATAGTATCATTATTGGTACCGAAACGATTACTTGACTAGCAACGTCTGGTGGTGTTATAATTGCTGATAATACTAAAACAACAACTAATGCGTGTTTACGGTATTTTCGTAAAAACTCGGGTGTTATCAATCCTATCTTAGTAAGAAAAAAGATAACAACAGGTAGTTCGAAAAAGATAGCTACACCTAACAAGGTGTTTGTTATTAAACTGATATAAGCTTCTAGTTTAAAATTATTTTCAATAACATTAGATATTTCAAAGTTATAGAAGAAATATACAGACATTGGTAAGATAATGTAGTAACTAAACAATATTCCTAAAAAGAATAAAAGTGAAGAAGTAAAAATAAAACCTCTTGATTTTTTTCTTTCAGAGCTATGTAATCCAGGAGCTATAAAACGCCAAAATTCCCATAATATATAAGGGAAAGAAACTACAAACCCAAGAATTAAAGAAGACCAAATACCTGTCATTAATTGTTGTGTAGGGTTTAAAGCTTGTAAGGTTTGTTTAAAACTTATTGTACAAAAACTACTGTCAATATCAATAGCTGTAAATACGTTACAAAAAAATTGATAAGTAGCAAAATCTGGTTTTAAATGTGCTAATAGAATTTCGTTAAAAACAAAATTAATGTTAGCAAAAATAAGAACAGCAACAATAAAAATAGCCGCAAAACTTCTAACTAAATGCCATCTTAATTCTTCAAGATGATCTAAAAAAGACATTTCTTTTACAGCCATATTAAAATATATTTTTTCTTAAAATTATACAAGTCAAATTGTTTTAATATGACAATTAATATTGAAAATAAAATTTAAAGTCTCAACAAACAAACTCTTTAATAAATTTACTAAATTAGCTATAACATTACTTTTTACACTACTTTATAAAAGTATCGTAATTTTTGCTGTTGAGAGAATTTCTTTTACCTCTTTATAGTTAAAAAAGTATAAGTAATTTACAGAGTGTAAAAATAAGAATATTTAAGAAGAAAACTTTTTAATAAAAATAAAATTTACCTAGTTAGTGTAAAGTTTTTTTGTAAATTAGTTTGCATTTTTAATTTTTGATTTTAGAAGATGAATATAGAGCAGTCGGAGTTGTACAGATCATTAAAAAAAATATTTGGTTTTAACCAATTTAAAGGTCTACAAGAAAAAGTTGTAAAAAGTATTTTAAACAACGAAAATACATTTGTAATAATGCCTACTGGTGGAGGGAAATCTCTATGTTACCAGTTACCAGCGTTAATGAAAGAAGGAACAGCCATAGTTGTTTCTCCTTTAATAGCTTTGATGAAAAATCAAGTTGATGCTATTAGAGGTATTTCTGAAGAACACGGGATAGCCCATGTATTAAATTCTTCCTTAAATAAATCGGAAGTAGCGCGAGTAAAATCTGATATAGAAAATGGAATAACAAAACTTTTATATGTAGCACCAGAATCTTTAGTAAAAGAAGAATATGCGGAGTTTTTAAGAAATCAAACAATATCTTTTGTAGCAATTGATGAAGCGCATTGTATTTCTGAATGGGGACATGATTTTAGACCTGAGTATAGAAATTTGCGTTCAATTATTAAGCAAATTGATAATGTGCCTATTATAGGGTTAACAGCTACAGCTACAGAAAAAGTACAAGAAGATATTTTAAAAACGCTAGGAATGAGTGATGCAAATGTTTTTAAAGCATCATTTAATAGAGCTAACTTGTTTTATGAAGTTAAACCAAAGACAAAAGATGTCGAAAAAGACATCATTCGATTTATAAAACAGCGGATAGGTAAAACCGGAATTATTTACTGTTTAAGTCGTAAAAAAGTTGAGGAAATTGCCCAAGTTTTACAAGTGAATGGTATTAATGCACTTCCTTATCATGCCGGATTAGATGCAAAAAAACGAGCAAAACATCAAGATATGTTTTTGATGGAAGACTGTGATGTTATTGTAGCGACCATAGCTTTCGGAATGGGAATAGATAAACCAGATGTTCGTTATGTTATTCACCATGATATTCCTAAAAGTTTAGAAAGTTATTACCAAGAAACTGGTCGTGCAGGTCGTGATGGAGGAGAAGGTTACTGTTTAACTTTTTACTCATATAAAGATATAGAAAAACTAGAAAAGTTTATGGCTAATAAGCCTGTTGCAGAACAGGAGGTTGGTCATGCTTTATTACAAGAAGTTGTTGGTTATGCAGAAACGTCTATGAATAGGCGTAAATATATATTACATTATTTCGGTGAAGAGTTTGATGTTGAAACCGGAGATGGAGCTGAGATGGATGATAATATGAGAAATCCAAAAAAGCAAAACGAAGCAAAAGATCAAGTAAAAACATTATTGTCTGTAATTAGAGATACTAATGAAATGTATAAGCCTAAAGAAGTTGTAAATACGATAATTGGTTCGCAGAATGCATTATTAAAATCACATAAAACAACAGCGCAGCCATTTTTTGGTATAGGAAAAGATAAGAATAATCATTATTGGATGGCGTTAATTCGTCAGGTACTAGTTGTTGATTTAATAAAGAAAGAGATTGAGCAGTACGGTGTTTTAAAATTAACAAAAAAAGGTAAAGAGTTTATAGAAAATCCTACCTCTTTTATGATGACAGAAAATCATGTATATGCAACTGATGATACTGGGATGATTATTGCAAACCAAAAAGTAGCAGGAGGTGTTGATGCTAAGTTAGTTACAATGTTAAAAGATTTACGTAAAAGTGTTGGTAAGCGATTAGGAGTGCCACCTTTTGCTGTTTTTCAGGATCCATCATTAAATGATATGGCTTTAAAATATCCAGTAACATTAGAAGAATTATCAAAAGTACATGGTGTTGGTGAAGGTAAATCTAAAAAATTTGGTAAAGATTTTATAAAACTTATTACAAGTTATGTTGCTGAAAACGATATCATGCGCCCTGATGATTTAATTGTAAAAAGCACTGGAGTAAACTCAGGACTTAAGCTTTTTATAATTCAAAACACAGACAGAAAATTACCTTTAGAGGATATTTCAAAATCAAAAGGTTTAAGCATGTCTGAATTGATAAAAGAAATGGAAGCAATTGTGTTTTCAGGAACTAAATTAAATATTGATTATGCTGTGGAAGATTTGTTAGATGAAGATCAGCAAGAAGAAATACATGATTATTTTATGGAGTCTGAAACGGATAAAATTCAAGAAGCTTTAGATGAGTTCGATGGTGATTATGATGAAGATGAATTGCGTTTAATGCGTATTAAATTTACAAGCGAAATAGCGAATTAAAATACTCTATTAATGAATGATAAAGTATTAGATTATATTACTGATAAAAATAAATGGACGCAAGAGTTAAAGCTCTTGCGTTGTGTTTTATTAGAATTATCATTAAAAGAAACGATTAAATGGGGAGCGCCGGTTTATGTTTACAAAAATAAAAACATTGTGGGGTTGTCTGCTTTTAAAGACTATTGTGGTCTTTGGTTTTTTCAAGGAGTATTTTTAAATGATTACAAAAAAGTATTGCTGAGTGCTCAAAAAGAAAAAACAAAAGCGATGCGTCAATGGCGATTTTATACATTAAATGAAATTAATGTGAACTTGGTAAAAGAGTATATTTTAGAAGCTATTCAAAACTCTGAAGAAGGAAAAGAACTAAAACCCATTAAAAATACTCAACCTTTAATAATTCCAGAAGAACTGAAATTGGCATTAGATAATAATCAAAATTTAAGAGATTGGTTCGCTAATTTTTCACTAAGTAAAAAAAGAGAATATGTCAATTATATTGCCGAGGCTAAACGACAAGCAACTAAGCAAAAGAGAATAGAAAAAATTACTCCTATGATTATAAAAGGAATAGGGCTTTATGATAAGTATAAAAATTGCTAGTTTATAATAATTTTATCAATAGTTGTGGTAGAATCACATCTAACAACATATAAGTTGATTTGTTTTAAGCTATCTTTTCCTGTAATAAAGTATTCTGGACAAGGTTTTATACGGGGTTTACTTTTTCCGAAATCAACATCTCCATTTTTTAAAATAGCAGATACAGTTGCAGTATCAATAGCTGAGTTTTTTAAAACTTGTATTGCTTTATCAGAAAATAATCTTTCTCTAACTCTAATAGTTTTCAAGGTACGAGCATCCATTCCGTAATCAAAAGAAACATCTTTACCTTTCCATATAAATAATACAATTAAAGAACCGAAACCTAATCCGATAGCATAATAACCAAAACGTTTTAAAAATTGCATAGTAAAATTTTGTGATTACAAAAGTAAGTAAAAAACAGCTTATAAAATCAATAAATTAATATCTCTATGCGGTAAATCAAACCAATCTGCTACCGTTTTATTTGTCAGAATTCCGTGATAAAAATACATTCCGTTACGCAAGCTTCTATCAAAACGAGCGGCATTTTCGAAACCACCTTCTTCGGCAATATTTAATAAATATGGAGTAAATATGTTACTAATAGAAACCGAAGCTGTACGTGCATATCTAGAAGGAATGTTAGGTACACAATAATGAATTACACCGTGTTGTGTAAAAGTAGGTTTACTATGTGTGGTAATTTTTGAAGTTTCGAAACAACCACCACAATCAATGCTAACATCAACAATAACGGCTCCGTCTTTCATTTGTTCGATCATTTGTTCTGAAACAATAACAGGAGAGCGCTCTTTGCCTCTAATAGCACCAACAACAACATCACAACGCATTAAAGCTTTAGTTAATGTTTTGGGCTGAACAGTAGAGGTGTATATTGGAGATTGCAAACAGTGTTGTAATTTCCTTAATTTGGTTATAGAATTATCAAAAACCTTTACACGAGCTCCTAAACCTATAGCAGAACGTGCAGCAAATTCACCAACAGTGCCAGCACCTAGTACAACGACGTCACTTGGTGGCACACCTCCAATATTACCTAATAGTAATCCATTACCGCCGTTAGATGTTGTCATCAATTCGGCAGCAATATGCATAGAAGCGGTCCCCGCAATTTCACTTAATGATTTTACGATAGGGTATACTCCGTGTTCGTCTTTTATATAATCAAAAGCAACAGCAGTTATTCGTTTACTAGCTAAAGCTTCGAAATACTTTTTATCTTGTGTTTTTAGTTGTAATGCTGATATTAAAACAGTTTGCGGATTTAACATTTTAATTTCATCTAAAGAAGGTGGTGCTACTTTTAAAACAATAGTGCATGCAAAAGCTTCTTTTGTGTTATAGGCTATTTTAGCACCAGCATCTGAATATTCTTTATCGCTATAATTAGCGCCATCACCAGCGCCAGCTTCAATAACAACTCTATGGCCGTTTTCAACCAAGGCAGAAACAGCGTCGGGAGATAAACTAATGCGTTTTTCTTCAAAATGCGTTTCTTTAGGTAAACCGATAAATAATTCGCCTTTTTGTCTTTTTATTTCAAGCATTTCGGGTTGCGGCATTAATTGCTCTTTGGTAAAAGGCGAAATAGAACTCATTATAACTAGTTGTTTGTTAGTTGAATATTACGTTGACCATTCTCTAAAAGATTAATTTTTACAGTAACAGCATCTAAAGGTAGTAAATTTTTAACATTTTCGGGCCATTCAATAAGGCACCAATTATTGCTATATAAATAATCTTCAACACCCATATCGTAAGCCTCTTCTTCATGTTCGATGCGATAAAAATCAAAATGATAAACAATATCACTATTGGTTGTTTGATATTCATTTACCAGAGAGAAAGTGGGTGAATGCGCAACATCTTCAACGCCCAAAACTCTGCAAATTTCTTTTATTAAAGTTGTTTTGCCAACACCCATATCACCATAAAAAAGCAATACTTTGTTCTGAGCATTTTTTACAATATCTTCAGCTATTAGGGTTAATTCGTTTAAAGAATAATTTTTGTTCATAGCAAGCAAAAATAGAAAACTATAATATATTTATAAAATTATTTAGGACTATAAATAGCACATGGAATAATTACTTCCTCTAATGATATACCACCGTGCTGATACGTGTTTTTAAAGTATTTTACAAAATGATTGTAGTTATTAGGATAAGCAAAAAACAAATCTTCTTTGGCAAAAATAAACGGACTATTTATAGCAATACTTGGTAAATAAATATCTTTCGGATTCTTAACAGCAAACACATCTTTATCTTCATAACTTAAACTTCTACCAGTTTTATAACGTAAGTTAGAACTGATGTTTTTATCACCAACTACTTTGGTAGGGTTCTTTGCATTTATAGTACCATGATCGGTAGTTATAATTAATTTTTGTCCTAATTTCTGTGCTTTCTGAATAATATCATATAAAGGAGAGTTTTTAAACCAACTAACAGATAATGACCTATAAGCTTTATCATCACCAGCAAGCTCTTTAATAACTTCCATTTCGGTTTTAGCATGCGATAACATGTCTACAAAATTATATACAACTACTGTTAAATCGTTTTGTTTTGTACCGTTATAGTTATCAGCCAATTCTTTACCACTTTTAAGAGATACAATTTTATAATATTCGTGTTTTATGTTTAATTTTAATCTTTTTATTTGAGCCTCTAAAAAGTCGGGTTCAAATAAATTTTTACCACCTTCATCAGTATCGTTTTTCCATAGATTTGGATGTTTTTTTTCCATTTCAGAAGGCATTAATCCAGAAAAAATAGCATTACGGGCATATTGTGTAGCAGTAGGTAAAATACTGTAATAAGAATGTTCTTCTTCTTTTTTGTAATAATTATTAATAAAAGGTTCTAAAACACGATATTGATCGTAACGAAGGTTGTCGATAACAACTAATAAAACCCCTTGTTCTTTTGAAAGAGAAGGAACTACATAATCTTTAAATAAAGTGTGCGAAAAAGTGGGTTTATCATCACTAGAAAGCCAATTTTGATAATTTTTTTTGATGAATTTAAAAAACTGTGAATTTGCTTCTGATTTCTGAGATTCTAAAATCTCTAGCATTCCGGTGTCATTAATATTCTCTAGCTCTAACTCCCAATGCACTAGTTTTTTATATAGCTCTGCCCATTCTTCATAAGAATTTACCATGGCTAAATCCATCGATATTTTTCTAAACTCTTGCTGGTAATTAGAAGTAGTTTTCTCAGAAATTAAACGAGAATGATCTAAATTTTTCTTTAAACTTAATAATATCTGATTCGGATTTACAGGTTTTATTAAATAATCGGCTATTTTAGATCCAATGGCTTCTTCCATTATGTATTCCTCTTCACTTTTGGTAATCATTACCACTGGTAGGTTTGCATTTTTTTGTTTAATGGCAGCCAGCGTTTCTAAACCTGTAATTCCAGGCATATTTTCATCTAAAAAAACAATATCAAAATTTTGTTCATCAACCAAATCAATAGCATCAGCACCATTTGTAGATGTAGTTACAGCGTAGTTTTTTTTTTGTAAAAATAAAATATGTGGCTTTAATAAATCTATTTCATCATCAACCCAAAGTATTTCTATATTTCTTATCATAATTTTCATGTCTTTAATACTAAAATAACGCTCTTATACATATATGTTGTACATATAAAAGCTAAAAATACGTTAATAAAGCTTTTGTTAATTTGGTTTTGTAGATAAATTATGATTCTTTTGTTTAAAATAGAAATATTCAGATATTTTGAACATTCAGAAAACGAACAAATTAAAAATTATAAACGACCCTATTTACGGGTTTATAACTATTCCAAATTCTTTAATATTTGATATTATAGAGCATCCATATTTTCAACGATTGCGAAGGGTAAAGCAAATGGGATTATCTAGTATGGTTTATCCTGGTGCTAATCATACCAGATTTCATCATGCTATTGGTTGTATGCATTTAATGCAAAAAGCGGTTTATATCTTAAGAAATAAAAATGTAATTATTTCTGATGAAGAAGCAAACGCCTTATATGTAGCTATTTTATTACACGATATTGGTCACGGTGCTTTTTCTCACGCTTTAGAGCATAGTATTGTTAATGGCATTTCACACGAGGAGATTTCATTAAAGTTTATGCGTGTTTTAAATGATGAGTTTGACGGACAATTAAGTTTAGCTATTCAAATTTTTGAAGGAAAATATCATAGAGAATTCTTATATCAATTAATATCAAGTCAATTAGATATCGATCGATTAGATTATCTAAAAAGAGATAGTTTTTACACGGGTGTTACCGAAGGTAATATTTCTTCAGATCGTTTAATAGCAATGATGAATGTTGTAAATGATG
>CAXHZZ010000062.1:0-13142 GCA_964021635.1 uncultured Tenacibaculum sp. | reverse complement strand
TAAAATTTGTATTTTTAACCCGTTAACTATTTAAAATTAATTATAACAAAATGAAGAAAGTAGTAAATTTCCTAACTATTGCAGGATTTATGTTTTTAGGAGCTATTCAGTCAACTTATGCTCAAGAAGCAGCAGCAGAAAACACAGAAACTTTTCACCAAATTTTAAAACGTTATTTTATAGAAGGTGGTCCTGGTTTCATGGGAATTGTATTGGTGGCCTTAATTTTAGGTTTAGCAATTGCAATTGAAAGAATTATCTATTTAAACATGGCAACTACGAATACCAAGAAGTTATTAGCTAGTGTTGATGAAGCATTAAGCTCTGGAGGTGTAGAAGCAGCTAAAGAGGTTTGTAGAAATACAAAGGGACCTGTAGCTTCTATTTTTTATCAAGGTTTAGAGAGGTCTAGTGAGGGTTTAGAGGCTGCTGAGAAGGCTGTAGTAGGTTACGGTGGTGTGCAAATGGGATTATTAGAGAAAAACATCTCTTGGTTATCTTTATTCATTGCTTTAGCTCCGATGTTAGGGTTCATGGGTACGGTAATTGGTATGATTGGTGCTTTTGATGCGATTGCAGTAGCAAATGATATTTCACCAGCAGTAGTTGCAGGGGGTATTAAAGTAGCTCTTTTAACAACTGTATTTGGACTTGTTGTAGCTATTATTTTACAAGTTTTTTACAACTATATCATTTCTAAGATGGATGGTATCGTTAACAATATGGAGGATGCTTCTATATCTTTAATAGATTTATTATCAAATTATAAAAAATAAAAGATGAATAATAAAATTATAACTTTAGTAGTAGCCGTACTAGCCATTATAGGTTTAGTGTTTGCGCTTATGGCTATGGTAGTAGATCCTGATGTTGATTTAATTGCAGCGAATGAAGCAGCCTCACCATTAGTATCTTATTCATTGGTCTTATTAGCTGTTACAGCTGCAGTAGCAGTCATTGGTTCTTTATTTTCTTTATTTAAAAACCCAGCAGCATTAAAGAAAGCAATAATGGGATTAGTTATTTTAGGCGTTGTGCTTTTAGTATCTTATTTATTTGCAAACAGTGATCAGGTTATTGATGCAAAAGATGAAGTTATTGCAGCAGCTGGTAGTTCTGTCTCTAAATTGACAAGTACAGGTATAGTGTTTAGTGCTCTATTAATGCTTGTAGCGGGTGCATTTTTTGTACTAGATTTATTAAAAGGAATTGTAAAATCGTAAGGTATTATGGCAAGAAGAGAAAATCCAGAAATTAATGCAGGTTCGATGGCAGATATTGCATTCTTGCTACTTATCTTTTTCCTTGTAACAACAACAATGGATGTTGATTCAGGTATCCCTAAAAAGTTAGCTGAAAAGACAGATGTTGAACCACCAATTGTAAAAGAGAGAAACATTTTTCAAGTTGATATTAACAGAAATAACCAGTTGCTTGTAGAAAACGAAGCAATGGAGTTAAAAGACTTAAAAGATGCTGCTATCAAATTTATAGATAACGGTGGTGGTATTGGTAACCCAATGCCTGGGAAAGAAGCGGGAGCAGCTTGTAACTATTGTAAAGGAGCAAAGGATCCTGAATCATCAGATCATCCAAATAAAGCTGTTATTGCTGTACAAAGTGACAGGGGAACTGAATTTGGTACATACGTCTCTGTTCAGGATGAGTTATTAAAAGCTTATTCGGAATTACGTAATAGATTTTGTGAGGAGAAATATGGTATGAGTTTTACTGAATTAGAGAAAGCTTTTATTGCTGGAGCAAGAAAAGATGGCGCATTAAGAATAAAAGTTGAAGATGTTAAGAATAGTTATCCTCAGATAATTTCTGATATCGATCCAACTAATGTGCAATAATTTAAAACAATTAAAGTATGTCTAAATTTAAAAAGAGAAAAAAAGAGATGCCAGCGGTGAATACTTCTTCACTACCTGATATTGTTTTTATGTTATTATTTTTCTTCATGGTAACCACGGTAATGCGTGAAAACGATTTAGCTATTGAAGCTCCGCGTTTGCCTAGTGCTACAGAAGTAAAGAAATTAGAGCGTAAAAGTTTAGTGAGTACAATTTTTGTGGGTAAAGCAAAAGATAGTAAATATGGTATTGGTTATAACAGAATTCAGTTAAACGATAAGATTGCTACACCAGAGGATGTACCTTCTTTTATTTTCTTAGAAAGAGGAAATGTATCTGAAGCTGAAGTTCCTTTTATGACTACATCTATAAAGGCAGATAAAGAATCGAGTGTTGGTACATTAGCTGATATTCGTGAGAAATTAAGAGATGTAAATGCTCTTAAATTAAGTTTATCTACACACAAAGGAAGTGCTATTAAAAAGTAATCACTTTTTTCGAATAAATAATAAAAAGAGCAATCATACGATTGCTCTTTTTTTATACAAATAAACTATATTTAACAATAGTTAAGTTTTATGACAAATAGATTAATTTTCTTTTTAGTTTTCTTATCAATAAGTATATATGCTCAAAAAGATTCTTTACAAGTAGGTGATTCTTATTGGGAAGATCAGTTATATATTAATGTTTCTTATAATATATTAGATAATCAGCCTGAAGGGATTTCTAAAAGCGGATTTTCATTTGGTTTTTCAGGAGGTTATATTAAGGATATTCCTTTCGCTAAAAATGGGAAAATAGCCTTAGGTGTTGGTTTAGGATATGGATTTGATTCGTATAATCACAGATTAAAAGTTGTTGAAGGAGAGCCGGCTAGTTTTCAGAAAGATAGTGATATTACCAACAATAAATTAGTACTACATAATATTGAAATGCCTATTCAGTTTCGTTGGAGATCATCAACGGTTAATACCTATTCTTTTTGGCGTTTTTACACCGGTATTAAGCTAAGTTATAATATTAGTAATAATTTTACATATGACGACGCTGCAGCTAAAATTGATATATCAAACTTATCACAATACAACAAGTTTCATACAGGATTAATACTTTCGGCAGGGTACGGAACTTTTAATTTTCACGTGTATTATGGTTTAACGCCTATATTTAAAAATGCTTCTTTAAATGGCAATAAAATTGATACAAATATTATTCGTTTCGGATTAAGTTTTTATCTTTTATAATATGTAGTACGCTAAAAAAGGAGACGCTAAACCAATAAAAAAACCAAGATATACTTCTTTATATGTGTGTGCTTTTAATTCGAGTCTAGCGTTGGCAAGAATACCTGAGAGCAATATAAATACTATAATCAACGGAATTATATATATAGTATGTATTTGTTGAAATAATAAAAAATATCCTGTTGCAGCACCGATAGAAAGTAAATGTAAACTTGTTTTTATTTTTGCAATAAATAAGGTGTAAATTAAGCCCAACCCGAATACTACACCAAAAAACAAATAACTCAGATCTTTAATAATTGTTATTTCAGAAAAAAACTTACCCAAAAAAAACAAAAGGGTCATCATGAAAAATAACGGTATTTTCCGTTCTTGAATACTATGTACTTGGTATGATTTTATAACCCCAATTGCCTTTAGTAAAACTAATAATAGCACAGGTATTACATATGTAGCAATAAAAACAACAGCTAGCATACTATATTGCTGTTGTTGGTTTAAGTTAACAGGTGTTAAAATAAAGTAGAGTATTATACCAATTGTAGGTATTACAATTGGGTGTAATATGGTGGATATGAATTTATACCACCTCATTTTATATTTCTTTACGTAAACGAGCAACAGAAATATCTAACTGTTCACGATATTTTGCAACGGTTCTCCTTGCAATCGGGTATCCTTTTTCTTTTAAAATTTTAGATAATTTATCATCAGTAAGAGGCTTTCGCTTATCTTCTTCTTGAATTACAGTTTCAAGTATTTTCTTAATTTCTCGTGTTGAAACATCTTCTCCTTGATCATTTTTCATTGATTCAGAGAAAAACACTTTTATCAGTTTTGTACCGTAAGGAGTAGAAACATATTTACTGTTGGCAACTCTAGACACTGTTGAAACATCCATTTGTATTTCGTCTGCAATATCTTTTAAAATCATCGGTTTCAACTTGCGTTCATCACCTGTTAAAAAATATGCTTCTTGGCGGTGCATAATAGCATTCATGGTAACCATTAAGGTTTGTTGTCGTTGCTTTATAGCGTCAATAAACCATTTTGCTGAATCTAATTTTTGCTTAATAAAAAGCACGGCATCTTTTTGGCTTTTGCTTTTTGTTTTAGAGTCACTATAACCTTTTAACATGTTGTTATACTCACGTGAAACATGTAGTTCAGGGGCGTTACGTGAATTTAAAGTGAGTTCTAAATTACCATCAACAATTTGAATGGTAAAATCAGGAACAATTTGTTCTGCTATTTTGTTATTGCCAGCATATGAGCTACCAGGTTTTGGATTTAATCTACTAATTTCTGTAATTATTTCTTTTAGCTGTTCTTCATCAATCGTAAATTTCTCTAAAAGCTTTTTGTAATGTTTTTTTACAAAGTGATCAAACGCATTTTCGAGAATATCAATAGCCAAAGCTCTTGTTTCTTTTTGCGGTTTTGACTTTAATTGAATAATTAAGCACTCTTTTAAATCACGGGCACCTACACCAACCGGATCTAATTTTTGAACTACGTTAAGTAATATTTTTTCTACCTCATCTTCAGTGGTAAAAACATTTTGTGTAAAAGCTAAATCATCTACTAAATCGATAATTTCTCTACGAATATATCCGCTATCATCAATACTACCTACTAAAAAATCGGCAATAGCACGTTCTTCTTCGTTTATTCTAAAAGTATTTAATTGACTATTTAAGGATTGATGAAAACTTGTTCCTGCTGCATAGGGAACTTGTTTGTCTTCATCATCAGCTGAATAATTGTTAGCTTGTGTTTTATAACTAGGGTATTCGTCATCACTCAAATACTCATCAATATTTATATCTTCAGTGTCAATTTTTTCATTACCCTCATCATAATCCTCAGCATTAGTTAGTGTATCTTCAAAGTTTTCTGGTTCTTCTTTACCCTTGTCTAAAGCAGGGTTTTCTTCAATTTCTTGCTCAAGTCTTTGTTCAAAAGCTTGGGTAGGTAATTGAATTAACTTCATCAACTGAATTTGTTGCGGAGATAATTTTTGAAGTAACTTATAATGTAAACCTTGTTTTAACATACTTACAAATATAAGAAATAGGTTAAAAAGAAATCGTCATTCTGTGAGGAATGACGATTGTAGTATATAATTTTATGATTTGTTTAAAATTCAGCGTTTTGTGGCGTTCTAGGAAAAGGAATAACATCACGAATATTACTCATACCTGTTGTAAATAAAACTAAACGCTCAAAGCCTAAACCGAAACCAGAATGTACTGCGGTTCCGAATTTACGAGTATCTAAATACCACCATAATTCTTCTTCGTCTATATTTAATTCTGCCATTTTAGATTTTAAAACATCTAAACGCTCCTCTCTTTGCGATCCACCAACCATTTCTCCGATTCCTGGAAATAAAACGTCCATTGCACGTACTGTTTTACCATCGTCGTTTAAACGCATGTAAAAAGCTTTAATTGTAGCTGGGTAGTCAAATAAAATTACTGGGCATTTAAAGTGCTTTTCAACTAAATAACGCTCGTGTTCTGATTGTAAATCAACTCCCCATTCTGTAATAGGAAACTGAAATTTCTTCTTTTTATTTGGTTTAGAGTTACGTAAAATATCAAAAGCTTCTGTATAACTTACTCTTTTAAAGTTGTTTTCTACAACGAAGTTTAATTTTTCAATTAATCCCATGTCACTTCGTTCAGCTTGTGGTTTTGATTTTTCTTCTTGCGTTAAACGATTGTCTAAAAATTCTAAATCGTCTTTGCAGTTTTCTAAAACATAACCTAAAACCGATTTAATAAAATCTTCGGATAAATCCATATTTGCATCTAAATCATTAAATGCAACCTCAGGTTCAATCATCCAAAACTCTGCTAAATGACGCGTTGTGTTAGAGTTTTCGGCTCTAAAAGTAGGTCCGAAAGTATATACTTTCCCTAATGCCATCGCATAAGTTTCAGCTTCTAACTGACCAGAAACTGTTAAGTTGGTTTCTTTACCGAAAAAATCTTTAGTATAATCTATATTTCCCGCTTCGTTTAATGGCGCTTTATTTGTTTCAAAATTTGATACATGAAACATTTCTCCTGCACCTTCAGCATCCGATCCTGTAATTATTGGTGTGTTAACGTAGTTAAATCCGTTTTCTTGAAAGTATTTGTGAACTCCAAAAGATAAAGCAGAACGAACTCTCATAACTGCACTAAACGTATTTGTTCTAATACGTAAATGTGCGTTTTCTCTTAAAAATTCTAAACTGTGTTTTTTAGGTTGAATAGGATATTCATCAGGGTTAGAATCTCCTAAAATCTCCAATTTAGTAACCTTAACCTCTACACTTTGTCCTTTTCCTTCACTTTCAATTAAAGTACCAGTAATACTTACGGCAGCACTTGTAGTAATTCTTTTTAAAAGTTCTTCATCTGTATTTTCAAAATCTACAACACATTGAATATTATTAATGGTAGAGCCATCATTTAAAGCAATAAAACGATTGCTTCTAAAGGTTCTAACCCATCCTTTTACATGTACTTCTTGTAAAAATTTATCAGAATGTAATAATTCTTTAACGCTACTTCTTTTCATCTTCTAAAAAATTGAGAAGCAAATATACTTTATTACAAAGAATTGAGCAATGTAGATATTTAAAATGCGAAGAAACTTTTAGTCTTCTTCTTTTGGTGGTAAAATTTTAAACTTAGTTTCTTTTAAGACTTTTTTGTTTGCTATTTTCTTTTCGAAAGATAATAGGAGAGAAGGTAGTAATAACAAGTTAGATACCATTGCTAATAGTAAAGTAACTGAAACTAAACCACCCAAAGCAATTGTGCCTCCGAAACTAGAAAGTGTAAAAACTAAGAAACCAAAGAATAACACAATTGATGTATAAAACATACTTACACCGGTTTCTTGTAATGCAGAATAAACAGCGGGTTTTACTTTCCAATTATTAGCAAGTAACTCTTGTCGGTATTTCGCTAAAAAGTGTATGGTATCATCTACCGAAATACCAAAAGCAATACTAAAAACTAAAATTGTAGATGGTTTTATAGGAATGCTAAAGAAACCCATTAAACCAGCCGTAATTAATAACGGAAGCATGTTTGGTATTAATGATATAAAAATCATCTTGTAAGAACGGAACATCCACGCCATAAAAATTGAAATCAATAATATGGCAAGCGATAATGAAATAACTAAGTTCTTAATTAAATAATTTGTTCCTTTTAAGAAAACCAATGCTTTCCCTGTCATAGAAACAGTAAATTTTTCATCAGGAAATTGTTTTTTAATAACAGCATTTAAGCGATCCTGAATAATATCCATCTTATCAGTACCAACATCTTTCATGAAAGTTGTAATACGTGCATAACGCCCAGTGCTATCTACAAAGTTTTTGAGCATGCCCGAATTACTGTCAGAGTTTTTGGTGTAAGCGAAAATATATGCCTTTTCCTGACTCGTTGGTAATTGATAATATTTCGGATTTCCTTTATAGTATGCTTGTTTAGAGTATTTAACTAAGTTGGTAATAGAAATAGGTTTTGATAACTCAGGAAAGGTTTCAATGGTTTCATTTAACTTTTCCATCTTTTTTAAAGTAGAAAGTTTCATTACACCTTTTTCTCTTTTAGTATCAATCAGAATTTCTAACGGCATAATTCCGCCAAATTCAGTTTCAAAAAACTTAATGTCTTTATAAAACTGCATTCCCTTAGGCATATCTTCAATTAAACTACCAGAAACACGAATCTGAAACAAGCCAATCATGCTTAATATAATAACAATAACTGTGGTAATATATATGGTAATTCGTTGTTTTTTTACCATACGTTCCATCCAAGCTACTACATTTCCCATCCACTGTTTTTCTAAGTGATTTAAATGTTTTTTTTCAGGACGAGGCATAAAACTGTATATAATCGGAACGATTAAAAGTGCTAAAATAAAAATACTGATGATGTTTACTGAAGCTAAAATTCCGAATTCTCTAAGTAGTTGACTTTTTACAAAAACGAAGGTTGCAAAACCAGAGGCTGTTGTAATATTTGTCATTAATGTTGCATTACCAATCTTGGAAATTACACGTTGTAATGACTTTGCTTGGTTACCGTGTTTTTTTATTTCCTGTTGATATTTATTGATAAGGAAAACAGCATTTGGTACACCAATTACAATAATTAATGGCGGAATTAAGGCAGATAATACGGTGATTTCATATCTAAATAAACCAATAAATCCGAAAGCCCAAACAACACCAATACCAACAACTAGTAATGTAATAAACGTTGCTCTAAAAGAACGGAAAAAGAAAAAGAAAATAACAGCGGTAATACCTAAAGCACCTAATACAAAAAGCTGCATTTCATCAATTATATTCTGAGAATTTATGGTACGTATGTATGGCATTCCAGATAAGCGCACATCTATTTGATGTTCTTTCTCGAATTTTTCAACAGTTGGAATTAAAACCTCAACAATAAAGTCTCTTCTAGCAGGCTTGTTTACAATGTCTTTATTGATATAAATAGCAGTTTGTAACGTACCCTGTTCGTTGTACAGTAAGTTGTCGTAAAAAGGAAGTTTTTCAAATAATTGTTTCTTTATTCTATTTACCTCTTCATTTGTGGAAGGCGCTTTGTTAAAAAGTGGTTCGAGAATAAATTTTCTTTGTTTTCTGTCAGCTTTTAATTCTTTTACATCTGCGATAGATAAAGTAAAATCTACTTCTTTTACACTATCTAAATCTTTAACGAGTTTGTTCCAAGCATTAAATTTACTAGGAGTAAATATTGTTGAATCTTTTACTCCTAAAATAACAAGATTACCTTCTTCCCCAAATATTTCTAAAAACTGATCGTATTGTACGTTCGCCTCATGATCTTTAGGTAGCAGATTTGCTTCTGTATATGAGAAGCGCATATATTTCATTTGAGAGACTAAAAGTCCTGTTATAATAGCAACAGCAATTAAAACCAGGTATCGGTTTCGTAAAATAAATCCAGCGATTTTAGTCCAAAAAGTCATTCAAATATTTTTTGCAAAGTTATGTTAAATGAACCAATTAAACGAAAAAAAAAGAGTGTCATAAAGACACTCTTTTTTACTTTTAGTTAGAAATAATTAAACGGTCATTATTTCTTTTTCTTTTACCGATAATTTAGCATCAATATCTTTAATAAAACTATCTGTTGTTTTTTGAACTTCAGCTTCTGCATCTTTTTTTGAATCATCAGAAATATCGGTTTTTTTAATTTCGTTATTAGCATCTTTACGTGCATTACGAACTCCTACCTTTGCGTGTTCAGCTTCTGCTTTAGCTTGTTTTGCTAACTCTTTACGACGCTCTTCCGTTAACGCAGGTACGTTAATAATAATATTATCACCGTTATTCATAGGGTTAAAACCTAGATTGGCTAACATAATAGCTTTTTCTATTTCTTGTAACATGTTTTTTTCCCAGGGCTGTACTGTAATTGTTCTGGCATCTGCAGTACTTACGTTTGCAACTTGTCCTAATGGAGTTGCAGAACCGTAATAATCTACTTGCACGTTTGCAAGCATTGCTGGTGAAGCTTTACCAGCTCTAATGGTACGCAATTCTTTTTCAAGGTGCGCTATAGCATTGCTCATTGCCTCTTTGGCCGAATCTAAAATAAAATCTATCTCTTCGTTCATTTTGTTCGTTTTATTACCTTCAATGATAAGAAGGTTTTTTTGAATTTATTCGTTATTAACTATCGTTCCAATTTTTTCTCCAGTAACTAATTTTAATAAGTTGCCTTTTTTATTCATATCAAAAACAATAATTGGTAATTTATTTTCTTCACTTAATGTAAAAGCAGTCATGTCCATTACTTTTAAGTCTTTTTTAATAACATCTTTAAACGTTATTTTATCATATTTTATTGCATTATTATCCTTTTCGGGATCTGCGTTGTAAATACCGTCTACGCGTGTTCCTTTTAAGATAGCATCGGCATTTACTTCGATAGCTCTTAATACGGCTGCAGTATCAGTTGTAAAATAAGGATTCCCAGTTCCTCCACCAAAAATAACAACGCGTCCTTTTTCTAGATGACGATTTGCACGTCGTTTAATATAAGGCTCTGCTATTTCTTTAATTTCTATAGCTGTTTGTAGTCTTGTATGAATTCCTTCATCTTCTAATGCGCTCTGCAGAGCTAAACCGTTAATACAAGTTGCTAACATTCCCATATGATCACCTTGTACTCGATCCATACCTTGGCTAGCACCAGCGACACCTCTAAAAATGTTTCCACCACCAATAACTATGGCAATTTCTACATCTTTTTCTAGTACTTGTTTTATTTCTTGAGCGTATTCTTTAAGTCTCTTTGGATCGATACCGTATTGACGGTCGCCCATTAATGATTCGCCACTTAATTTTAAAAGTATTCTTTTGTATTGCATAGTTTTGTTGAAAGTTATGCAAAACTACGTTTTTTTTTTGATTTTAAATTTTGATAAAATAAAAAAACCATCCAAAGTTTGGATGGTTTT
Source organism: uncultured Tenacibaculum sp. (assembly GCA_964021635.1). GTDB lineage: Bacteria > Bacteroidota > Bacteroidia > Flavobacteriales > Flavobacteriaceae > Polaribacter. The sequence continues at coordinate 2,527 of CAXHZZ010000062.1, read as the reverse complement.
AATTATAATGATATTGGATGAAAATTATCCTAAAGTGATTCTTACGAAGTTTTTAACTTCTACATCACCAAAAGAAGCAACATGTTCTGCAACAGTTTTCTTTTCATCTTTAATGAAATTTTGATCTAATAAACATTGTTCTTGATCTAAAGTTGTATTATCAGAAATAAATCTTTCCATTTTTCCTGGTAAAATTTTATCCCAAATTTTCTCTGGCTTACCTTCTGATTTTAATTGCTCTTTAGCATCTTCTTCAGCTTTAGCTAAAGCGGCATCAGTTAACTGTAATCTAGATACATATTGAGGAACGTTCTTTAAAGTTTTACCTAAACGAACTAATTCTTCATTGTCTTTTACGATAGCAGCAATTCTTGCCTCTGTTTCAGATTCTACATAAGCAGGATCAAAACCTTTGTAAGATAAAGAAGTTGCTCCCATAGAAGCAGCTTGCATAGCTAAATCTTTTGATAATTCAGCAGCGTTATCTATCACTTTTGTTAAACCAACCATAGCAGCAATTTTACCGATATGAGTGTATGCTCCTACATAAGGTGCTTCAAGCCTTTCGAAAGAAGTAATATCGATTTTTTCACCGATAACTCCTGTTTGCTCGATTAACTTCTCTGCAACAGTTACTCCACCAAAATCTGCAGCTAAAAATTCTTCTTTAGTGTTTACAGTAAAAGCGATATCAACAAATTGAGAAGCTAAATCTTTAAAAGAGTCGTTCTTAGATACGAAATCTGTTTCACATGCTAATACAATAGCTACACCATAAGTGTTGTCATCACTAATTTTAGTAATAGCTACACCTTCAGTAGACTCTCTGTCTGCTCTTTTAGCAGCGATTTTTTGTCCTTTTTTACGTAAAACTTCAACAGCTTTATCAAAGTTTCCTTCAGCTTCTACTAATGCATTTTTACAATCCATCATACCAGCTCCGGTACTTTCTCTTAATTTCTTTACGTCTGCAGCGCTAATTTTTACTGACATTTCTATTGTTATTTAAGTTGTAAATATTTTTTATAAAAATAAAGGCTTCAAATTAACTTGAAGCCTTTAAAGTAATTTATTTTGCTTCTTCTTTAGCAGGAGCTTCAGTTTTAGCTTCTGCTTTAGGAGCAGGTTTAGCTTTTTCTTTCTCAGCTTTTCTTTCTGATAAACCTTCAGCAATTGCATCAGTTACATAAGATAAAACTTTATCGATAGATTTAGAAGCGTCATCATTTGCAGGGATTACAAAATCAACTGGTCTTGGATCAGAGTTTGTATCAACTAAAGCAAAAATTGGAATGTTTAATTTTTGAGCTTCAGCAACTGCAATGTGTTCTTTCTTTACATCAATTACAAATACAGCAGCAGGTAAACGAGTCATATCAGAAATAGAACCTAAATTCTTTTCTAATTTAGCTCTCTGACGGTTAATTTGTAATTTTTCTCTTTTTGATAATGCATCAAAAGAACCATCTTGCTTCATTCTATCAATAGTAGCCATTTTCTTAACAGCTTTACGAATAGTAACAAAGTTAGTTAACATACCACCTGGCCAACGCTCAGTAATAAAAGGCATGTTGATGTTTTTTGCTCTTTCTGCTACGATATCTTTCGCTTGCTTTTTAGTTGCAACGAATAAGATCTTACGACCAGAGTTTGCTATTTTTTGTAAAGCTGTTGCAGCTTCATCAATTTTAGCAGATGTTTTATACAAATCGATGATGTGAACACCATTACGTTCTGTATATATGTACGGAGCCATGTTAGGGTTCCATTTTCTAGTTAAGTGACCGAAGTGCACTCCACTTTCTAATAATTCTTGAATATTTGCCATTTTAATAAAATGTGTTTACGTTCTGTTTTCACAATATTTCAGTAGTTATATTAAGTCTGAAATATTTAGATACTAAACTGTTAAAAATTAATTTATAACAGCCTCTTTATGAAAATACAAAACCAAAGCTTTTTGCAAAGCAGTGATAAATATTAACGTTTAGAGAACTGAAATTTCTTACGTGCTTTCTTCTGACCGAATTTCTTACGTTCAACCATTCTAGGGTCACGAGTTAATAAACCTTCTGGTTTTAAGATAGCTCTATGCTCTTCATTAATAGCTACTAAAGCTCTAGTAATTGCTAAACGAATTGCTTCTGCCTGACCAGTAATACCACCACCATATACGTTTACTTTAATGTCATAAGACTCTAAGTTCTCAGTTAACATTAAAGGTTGTTGGATCTTGTATTGTAAAGTTCCTGTTGTAAAGTAGTTTTTGTACTCCTTTTTATTGACAGTAATATTTCCTTTACCTTCTGAAAGATAAACACGAGCAACTGCTGTTTTTCTTCTACCTATTTTGTGTACAGTTTCCATTATTTAAGATCGTTAAGGTTAATAGCTTTTGGGTTTTGAGCTGTTTGTTGGTGCTCAGTACCTGCATAAGCATACAAGTTTTTGTATAATGTACTACCTAATTTATTTTTAGGTAACATTCCTTTTACTGCTTTTTCGATTAATCTTGTAGGATCTTTCT
>CAXHZZ010000061.1:0-13201 GCA_964021635.1 uncultured Tenacibaculum sp. | reverse complement strand
ATTATATTCTCTATCATCTTCACTTATGTACATTTCAATACCACCTCTAGAGCTTACTACACCTAAAGAATTTTCATCAGTGCTGTAACTAAAAAGTTCTATAGCTTTTTTCTTATATAACGCTTTAAATTGATGCCAAGTAAGTGTTTTTTTTGTTTTAAACGGGTTTTTTAATGCATCGAGTTTAATTTTAGTATTTTTAACGCTATTAACTTTAAAGGCTATAAAATTATCGACAGATTTTAGTTCTAAAATCATACCAGGTAAGCCATCATATTTATAAGGCCCTCCAACAGGTAGTTGTGTTGTAAACCAAGCTTCATATTTTCGCCCTCTATAATCCATAGAAGCTAACTGACAGTTAAAACCTAAAATATCTTTCTTTTTACTTTGAATTGTCCAATTAAAAATAGTTAAACTGTCTTTAACAACAAAATATCTAAAATTAACTTCATGCTTTGAGAAAAATTCATTTTTACCATAATCTTTAAAAACTACACTTGTATTTTTATCAGAAGAATTAAAAAATAAGTTAGATTCATCATCTTTATCCTTTATTAAAGATGAATTTGATTTTATAATATTGCTTTTTTGCTTATATATTGATTTATTATATTCAATAAACTTCGTATATTCATAAGTAGCTACTAAAGGATTGTATAGATGTTCAAGAGTTAATGTTCTTTCATATTCTATTTGGTACACATTTATAGAATCTTGTTGTGAATAGACAGAATTAATACCAACAAAAGTTAGAAGTAGTATAAAATTTTTTTTAATCATAATAATTTTAGTTTATAAAAAAAGGAGGTACAGGTTTTAAATTACCTAATACCTCCCAAACATTTTTTTTAAATTATTAATTCGTTAATTCTTTTACTAAGTCATTTGCTTTTTGTAGAGTTTGTGCATGACAATTAGCTCTAGCTGTTTCACGTGTACTACCAAAGCCAATACCTGCAACCTGTCTAGTTTCACCAGTTTGACTATTTGTAATACTTCTAGTACAGCTAGATACCCATCTTTCTGCAGCTTTTTTATTATCAGTTAATTCAACCTTAACAGTTTTAATTTCTTCTTTTTTTACAGAATTGTTAGCAAAAGTTATAGAGCTAACTAGCATAAAAGCTAAAGTAAATATTATTTTTTTCATTATTTGTGTTTTTTAAATTAGTTAATAAATTTTAAATGCAACATTTATTGCATTTAAAACAATATTTATACTTTAGAAAAACGTTTTTCTAAAGTATAAGTGTATCTAGAATAATTTAAAAAAGAATGGTCGCAATTTATATATACATTCTTTTTCTACCGGCAATTTTTAAGTCAGAATTGATCAGATTCTATTTAAAAGTTTTCAAATCTAAAAAAAAAAAAAAATCAAAAAGCAAAATAAAATGTTATTTTTTATAAATATCTTCTACTGAATAATATTATCTATTTTTACAAAACTAAAAATATATAAATCAAATCAATTATATGAAAAAAGCATTGGTAATTTCTGGAGGTGGAAGCAAAGGAGCATTTGCAGGCGGTGTAGTTGAGTTTTTGATGAAAGAAAAGAAAAACGATTATGATTTGTTTTTAGGAACCTCTACAGGAAGTTTAATGGTTTCTCATTTAGCATTAAAAAAGATAGATTCTTTAAAGGAATTATATACCAATGTAAATCAAAAATCTATTTTTAGTAACAGTCCTTTTAAAATAACAAAAGTTCATGGAGAAAAAGTAATTTCTATTCGTCATATAAATACTTTTTGGAATTTTTTAAATGGTAGAAAAACTTTTGGAGAGAGTAAAAATTTGCGAAAACTTATAAAGAAGAATGTAACGCGAGAAATGTATGATGAAATTCGAAAAAACAACAAAGAAGTTGTTGTAACGGTTTCTAATTTAACAGCAAATCAAATAGAATACAAAGCTATTTCGGAATGTAGTTATGATGATTTTTGTGATTGGATTTGGGGTTCGTGTAACTATGTACCTTTTATGAGTTTGTTAGAAAAAAACAGTTGTCAATATGCAGATGGTGGTTTTGGAAGTTTAGTACCAATTAGAGAAGCAATTTTACGAGGAGCAAAGGAAATTGACGCGATTATTTTAGAAACCGAGGTTACTCAGATTAATAGATTGCCTGCTAAAAACCCGTTTACGTTAATGTTAGATGTTTTTGACTTTATGCTCGAAAATGTAGAACGTCATAACATCACCATAGGTAAATTATCAGCAAAACATAATGATGTAAAGCTTAATTTATATTATACACCAACCGTTTTAACAACGAATTCATTGGTTTTTGATAAAGAAAAAATGAAAAAATGGTGGACATCAGGTTATCTGTACGCAAAAAGATTAGATGACGAAAAAATGAGTCAGTTTAGACCAGAAATGATAGCAAATAAAGAAATAGAAGAAGGTTTAGAAAACGAATAATTTATGCAATTCGGAAAAGTAAATAATCCTGCGTTAATAGATTATACGCTGCCAAACACCCACATAAAAACAAAAGATGTTTTAAAATCTGTTGATAATAAAGAAAAGCTGAGTATACATGTAGGTTGTGCAAAATGGAATAAAGCCGACTTAAAAGGATTTTATCCGAAGGGAACAAAAGATGAATTAGCATATTATTCGAAACAGTTTAACTCAATAGAATTAAATGCTACATTTTATCGCCTTTTTGCAGCAGAACAGTTTGAGAAATGGAAATTAAAAACACCTAAGGGATTTAAGTTTTTTCCGAAATTAACACAAGACATTAGTCATTTTAAACGCTTACAAGGCACTCAAGATTTTGTAAATTTGTTTTTAGATAATTCAGCACATTTACAAGATAGGTTAGGAACTATTTTTTTACAAATGCATGCTGATTTTGGACCAGAAAACTTTAATGCACTTAAAAATTTTGTAATTAGTTGGCCAAAAGGAATTCCGTTAGCGATAGAAGTTAGGCATGAAGAATGGTTTTCTAACACTACTATTTTTGAAGAATTCACGCAATTATTACTAGAAAACAACATAGCAAACATATTAGTTGACACATCGGGTAGGCGAGATATGTTGCACATGAAATTGACAAATAACGAAGCTTTTATACGATTTGTAGGCGCAAATCATCCGTCGGATTATGAACGTTTAGATGCTTGGGTGTATCGCTTAAAAGAGTGGAGCGATTTAGGATTAAAAAACATACACTTTTTTATTCATCAGAATATAGAAGTAGAATCACCTTTGTTAGCTGCTTATTTTATAAAAAAATTAAACCAAGAGTTAGGAACAGCTTTAAAAGTTCCGAATGAAAATATACAACAACAAATGAGCTTGTTGTAAAGTGAAAATCCAGCTTTAAAAGCTGGATTTTCTACTTATTTAAAAACTTCTAATAATATACGTTATGATGAGAACCTGAAACTTGTTCAGGTTGACGAAGTTGATTTATTTTAAATCAATATACATATTGTTATAATCAATATATTTCATGCTAGAGTTCCACTGTTGCGTAAAGTTGGTATTTCTTTTTTTAGTAGTAGAAATTCCTTTAGCACCCGTTGTTATATATTGAATAGCTCTTTCTAGTAAAGGCTCGGTAGGATTACCAATTATACCCAAATTACCAGGATCTTCTTCCATAATCACTTCAGGAATAAATCCATCAGGCTTATTTTCGCCATCTACATTCTGAATTTCTAAAACAATTGGCTGCATTGCATACGCATGATTTGTTTTAAAATTAGGACCATTTCTTCTAAAATCATCAGAGTCGTATAAAGTTATAGAACCTACGTGTTTACCATAAGTTTGTGCTCCTATTAATTTTACATCAATATAAGGAGAAAGCGCATTTATAATTAGTTCTGATGCCGAAGCAGTATTTTCTGATACAATAAAATAGATGGTGTTTAAATTTAAACTGTTAATAGCTTCGTCTAAAACCACATTACCATTACTGTCTTTATTTAAAATTTGATCTGTAAAATTATTAATCAAAAATTCAGGATTTATTTCAGCCATAACTTTATTATTCCATACTTCTTTAGCATATAATTGGTCTTTAAACTGACCGGTAACCATGCTTCCTAAATATACAGCAGATTGTACAGAACCACCACCGTTGTATCGTAAATCGATTACTAAATCGGTAATAAGAGGTGATTTAAACTTTGCAAATTCCGCATTTAACTCCGCATCAAAATCACGAGAAAATTGATTGTACATTAAATAACCAATGGTATTGCTACCATCAACAATTACTTTTGCTTCTTTAATTGGGTTTTCTGTTATTGTAGCTCTAGTTAATGTGATGTTTGTTCCGTTACTAACAGGATTTCCTGCATTATAATCGGCTAATGTTACCGTAAAAGAAGTTGCACTAAACAGCGAGTTCACATTTGCTCTTGTTAAAGAAGTTCCGTTTACTTCGGTAATTAACATTCCTCTAACAACACCTTTCGTTTCTGCATCAGAATTTTTTACAACATCGTATACATACACATAGTAATTATTAGAGCCATCTTCAAAGTCAGCACCTCTTACTTTCATTCCTGTTGTTTGGCGTGTACCTTCAAAAGATTCTTCTAAAGCAATATAATCATCAACAATCCAAGAATAAGTCCTGTTCGGGTCTTTTGGGTATTCGTTCGGTAAAAACAATAAGTTGTTAAATAAATTCTCCGGACTTCCTGCTTCAGATAAATAACCATATAATTCTTGATCGTTATTAAAACGCCTGTCTGATAAATCAGGAACATCACTTTGCCATAAATAATAAGCGTTTAATCCTTTCCAAACAAAATTCTGAATTTGAACATCGGTAGGAATGTCATCTTTTTCACTACAAGAAACTATTGATAGTAGTAAAAAAACAATAAGAGAGGCTTTAAGTATTTTCATAAGGAATATATTAGCTATAATATCAACGCAATTTAATGATTAATATTATTTTTTTAGATTTTGATGTAACAAACTTACAACTACCTCGTCGTAGTTATGTAAACCTGATAGTTAAGACGGTGTTTTAATGCTAAGTTTACAAAATTAACTAACTAAACCATGAATCAATCAGACTTTTTAAAAGTTGTACTACCATTTAAAGACAAAGTCTTTCGTTTGGCAAAAAGACTTTTAGTTTCTACCGAAGAAGCTGAAGATGCTACACAAGAACTGGTTTTTAAATTATGGAGGAACAAAGAAAAACTGTCGAGCTATAAAAATGTAGAAGCATTTGCAATGACGATGACAAAAAATTATTGTTATGATCGCTTAAAATCAAAACAAGCAAGTAATTTAACATTGGTTCATAGTAATTATAAAGAAAAAGAAACGTCTTTAGATAAGAAAGTAGAATATAATGACAGTGTAAGTTTAGTACACAAATTGATTGATAAATTGCCAGAACAACAAAAAACAATTATTCAATTAAGAGATGTAGAACAGTATGATTTTGATGAGATATGTAAAATGGTAAACATGAAACCAACTGCAGTTAGAGTAGCCTTATCAAGAGCAAGAAAGACAATTAGAGAAGAATTAATAAAAAAACACAACTATGGAGTTAGCTAACATAGATAAATTAGTAGAAAAATACCTTAACGCAGAAACTACTTTGCAAGAAGAGCAAATACTACAAGAGTATTTTACGTCGCCCAACGTGGCGCCACATTTGCAAGAGTACAGTATGTTGTTTGGATATTTTAAGCAAAGTAAAGACGAAACGTTTACCAAAACCATTCAGTTAAAACCTGAGAAACCTAAGAAGAACTGGAAATGGTTATCGGTAGCAGCGTCAGTAGTCTTACTATTTAGTGTATTTGTAGGTAATGAAAAGTACCAAGAACATCAGCAAAGAAAAAAGTTTGCGCAAGTAACAGAAGCGTTGCAACTGCTTTCAGTCAATTTAAACAAAGGAAACGACGCATTATATGCGGTTTCAAACAACTTAAACAAAGGAACTGAGGCTTTACAATACTTAAACACCTACGAAAAAACAGTAAACAAAGTAATAAACAAAGTAAATTAATAACAAAAAAAGTAAAACCAAGTACTTTATAAATTAAAACAATCATGAAAAAAATAATTATAATATTCGCATTCGTATTCACGGCAAACTTAAGTTTCGGACAATCAATGTTTGATAAGTTAGAAGATATAGACGATGTTTCATCAGTAGTTGTAAACAAAGACGCTTTTGAAATGTTATCTAAGTTCAATGTAGGCTCAGGAGACAATGAAGCTGTTGAAGTTTTTAATTTGATTAAAGAATTAAATGAGTTAAAAATATTTACTACAGAAAATACAAGTGTTGCTTCGCAAATGGAAAACATGGTAAAATCTGCCGTAAGTAAAAGTAATTTAACCGAATTAATGCGTATTAAAGACAAAGATTCTAGAGTTAAAATTTACGTTAAAACCACAAAAAGTAAAGATTTTGTGAGTGAAGTTTTAATGTTTGTAAAAGACAAAGGATCTAAAAAAGGTGGCGTAGAATCGGTTATTGTTTCTTTAACAGGAACTATCGATATTAATAAAATGTCGAAACTGGCAGAAACATTTTCAAAAGAAAATAATGTAAAAGTTAAAGTTAGTAGTAAATAATACTTTCTTTAATATAGGGTTAAGAAATAAAATTTTTAACCCTATTTTTTTAATCAATTCAAAAATAAAAAATACAATGAAAAAACTATTTATATATTCATTACTAGCAATCTCATTTGTAACGGTTTCATGTAAAAAAGAAGCTTCATTGCAAAGTTATTTAGTAGACAGTCAAGATAAAAAAGGATTTATAACTTTAGATGTTCCTGCGAGCATACTACAGTTAAGTATGGATAAAGCATCAGAAGAAGATAAAAAAGCATTTGAAAGCATTCGTAAAGTAAACTTAACGGGTTTACCTTATAAAGATGCTGATGAAGCAACTTATGAAGAGGAAAAAGGAAAGTTAAAAGATATTTTAAAAGGATCTGATTATAAAAAATTAATCAACTTTAAAAAAGATGGTATGCATGCTACAATCTATTATTCGGGTGAAACTGATGCTGTAGATGAAATTATTGCCTTTGGTTATGGTAAAGAAATGGGAGTAGGTATTGCACGTATTTTAGGTGACAATATGAATCCTGGTAAGATTATGCAAATGATGCAGAAAGCAAAAGTAGATGGTGGTGATTTAGATTTAAGTAAGTTTAAAGCGTTGCTAGGAAATACAATACCATTGAAAAATAAAAAACCAGTTACTGAAGAAGATACATCAGAAGCTTCTAACTAAAAAACTAGTATAAAATAACTAAAAGCCATCAATTTATTGATGGCTTTTTCTTTTTAACGACTCATTAACAAGCCTCCCAATAGATTTGCTTATTTTTGATGCTCAAACGAAAGTATTTTATGAAGTTTCAAAAAAACCTTACATTAATAGTTGCACTTTTTACGTTATCACTTTTTGCGCAAGTAGAGAATACGTATCGAGGAGAAAAAGATAAAGTTCACGATTTAATTCACACAAAATTAAAGGTTGATTTTAACTTTAAAGAAAAACAATTAAATGGAGAAGCGTGGCTAACAGTAAAACCTCATTTTTACGAAACAGGTAAATTAACGTTAGATGCTAAAGCGATGGTTATTCATAAAATAACAATGAATGCTAAAGAGTTAGATTATAATTACGATAATTATAAGTTGATTATCGATTTACCTCGCGTATACAAACGTAACGAAGAATTTACTATTTATATAAAATATACCGCACGCCCAGAAAAAGTACAACAAAAAGGAAGTGCAGCAATTACATCAGCTAAAGGATTATATTTTATAAACCCAACTGGGTTGGATAAAAATAAACCAACACAAATTTGGACACAAGGTGAAACAGAAGCAAGTAGCTGCTGGTTTCCAACAATAGATGCTCCAAATCAAAAAACATCACAAGAAATTTATATAACTGTTCCTGCTAAATATGTTACCCTTTCTAACGGAAAGTTAGAAAACCAAACAACAAATACAAACGGTACAAGAACCGATTATTGGAATTTCACACAAAAACACGCGCCATATTTATTTTTTATGGGAGTAGGAGAGTATGAAATTGTTAAAGACACTTATAAAAATATTCCTGTAAATTATTATGTAGAAAAAGAATACGCTCCTTATGCGAAGGAAATTTTTGGTAAAACTCCAGAAATGTTAGCTTTTTTCTCTAAAATTACTGGTATCGAATATCCATGGAATAAATATGCGCAAATCGTTGGACGTGATTATGTAAGTGGTGCGATGGAAAATACTACCGCTGTTATTCACGGAGAAAATGCCTATCAAATGCCAGGGCAATTAATTGATGAAAATGTACAAGAAAATACTATTGCTCACGAAGCTTTTCACCATTGGTTTGGCGATTTAGTAACCGCCGAGAGTTGGAGTAATCTTACCGTAAATGAAAGTTTTGCAAACTATAGCGAATATTTATGGCGTGAATATAAATATGGAAAAAATAATGCAGATGCTCATTTGCTAGAAGATATTGAAGGGTATAAAAACGGTCAGAATTTTGATAAACATTTAGTGCGTTTTAACTACCAAGACAAAGAAGATATGTTTGATGCGGTTAGTTATAACAAAGGTGGTGCAATTTTACATATGTTGCGAAATTATTTAGGAAATGAAGCGTTTTATGCAGCTTTAAACAACTATTTAACTACAAATAAATACGGTACAGGAGAAGCGCATCAATTACGATTGGCTTTTGAAGAAGTAAGTGGAAAGGATTTAAATTGGTTTTTTAATCAATGGTATTTTAATAGTGGACATCCGCAGTTAGAAATATCTTATGATTTTAATAAATTAAGAAAAACGGTTACTGTAAATATTATTCAGAACCAAGATTACGAGTTTAAATTTCCTTTTGCGATAGATGTCTTTGAAGGCAGTAAACGAACAAGACACACTGTTTTTGTAGAAAGCAAAGAAGCTTCTTTTACTTTTCCGTTTACGAAGCAGCCAGATTTAATTCAGGTAAATGCAAATGCTGTTTTGTTATGCGATATAAATGAAAATAAAATATTGAGTGATTATATTCATCAATTAAAATATGCCGAGAGTTATATGCATAAAAAAGAAGCTTTGTTAGAAGTTGCAAAAAGACAGCAAGATGATACCAAAGCTTTTGATGCGATTGCCAATGTAATGAACGATGAATTTTATAAAATTAGAATCTTAGCCTTAGAAAACATCAATTTGGTAAACAAGAATTCTAAAAAAAGAGAAATAGAAGCAATAAAGCAAATTGCAAACAACGATTCTAAAACACTTGTACAAGCAGCAGCTATAGAAACCTTAGGTAAATTAACTGATCCTGAGTTAAAATCAGTTTTTGAAAAAGGTTTAACTAGTAAATCATATGCTGTTTTAGGAAAGTCGTTAGTAGGGATGTATTATGTAGATAAAACGTTGGCTATTGCAAAATCTAAAACTTTGCCTGATGCGGTAAAAAAGATTATAGCAACGCCTTTAACACGTATTTATTTAGAAGAAAATGATGATGATGAATTAACTTTTATAGCAAGTAATGTGATGTCGGGAATGTATTTAAGTCAAAATAAAAAAATACAAACCTTGTATAAAAAAGCTTATGAAAAAATAGCAAAAAGTAATAATACTGCTGCCATTAAAAACTTAGCGGATGATATTGTTTCGAAAGGAATTCAGTACAAACAATATAATTTCGATAAAGTAGGTATAAATTTGTTGCGTCAAGTGGTACAAAAACAAAAAGAAGCAAATAAACCAAATAAAAATAATAACATTGAAGTTGTTAAAATAGCAATGGCAAAATTATTGGAATAAATAGCGAAACAATCATTGTAATGGCATTATAATTGTCTATTCTAAAGAAACTGAAATACATGAAAAAAATTACCTTACTGTTAGTCTTTATAGCTTTTGTTGCAATTTCTTGTAGTAGCATTAAAACAACTGAAAAAGCAATTAATTCTGGAGATTACGATAAAGCAATAGCATTATCTGTTAAGAACTTGGCTAAAAATAAGTTTAAAGAAAAAAACCAGCCATATGTTGTAATGCTGCAAAATGCTTTTAAAAAAGCAAGTGACAGAGATCTATCGAAAATTGCCTTTTTAAAGAAAGAAAATAAGGCTGAAAGCTTAAAAACTATTTACGATTTATATAATCGTTTAAATAGTAGACAAGAAAAGATAAAACCTTTATTGCCTTTAAAAAAAGCACGTTTTAAATTAATGAACTACGACAATGATATTATTCAGTCTAAAGAAAATTATTCTAATTTTTTATATGAAAACGGAATAGCATTCTTAAAAGAAGGTCGTAGAAATAAAATGAATTATAGAAGCGCTTTTAATGAGTTAAAGCATTTAGATAAGATTAATTCGAATTATAAAAATACCAAAAAACTAATAGAAGAAGCGCACGTTAAAGGTACAGATTATGTTTTTTTATCAGTAAGTAATGAAACCAATCAAATAATACCAAGAAGATTAGAAAATGATTTATTGGCTATGGATACTTATGGTTTAGATGATTTATGGACGGTGTATCACTCTAGAAAAAACAAACAAATTAACTACGATTTTGATTTAGAACTTAATCTTAGAAGAATTGATATTTCTCCTGAACAAATTCATGAAAAAGAAATTATAAAAGAGAAACAACTAAAAGATGGTTTTAAGTATTTAAAAAACACTAAAGGTGTTTATGTTAAAGATAGTTTAGGTAATAAAATTAAGGTAGATAAATTTAAAAATATTAGATGTAAGTTGTATCGTTTTACGCAATCTAAGAGCAGTAAAGTAATGGGAGTTGTTAAGTTTTATAACAACGCAACCGATCAATTAATAGAAAGTTTTCCTATTGAAAGCGAATTTATTTTCGAGCATAGTTATGCTGATTATGATGGTGATAGAAGAGCTTTAGATAAATCGTTTTTTAATTTAACAAAGTTAAAATCGATGAATTTTCCTTCAAATGAACAAATGGTATACGATACAGGAACGGATTTAAAGGAGAGATTAAAGCATATTATTTCGCGTAATAAGTTTAGAAATTAAAATAAATTTTACGAAAACTCCTGTTTTAAGCGGGAGTTTTTTATTTTTATAATCGATGGATTTATTCTCACAGTTTACTGATTTTCCTCATAACTTACTTCCAAAAGACGGGACTGTAAATTACTACGGATTAGTTTTATCTAGCGTAAAAGCGGAAGCTTATTATAATACGCTATTAGATTCCATAGAATGGAAAAATGATGAAGCTATTATATTCGGAAAGCAAATTTTCACTAAAAGAAAAGTAGCTTGGTATGCCAAAAAACCTTTCGAATATTCTTATTCTAACAGCACAAAAACGGCATTACTTTTTACGAAAGAATTGTTGGAATTAAAGGAGTTAGTAGAAAAAAAAACAAACGAAACGTACAATTCTTGCTTGCTAAATTTATACCACGACGGATCTGAAGGAATGGCTTGGCATTCTGATGGTGAAAAGGATTTAAAAGTACATGGCGCTATTGCTTCTTTAAGTTTAGGTGCAGAACGTAAGTTTGGTTTTAAACATAAAGCAACCAAAGAAACGGTTTATAAAGTGTTAGAACATGGTTCTTTATTGGTAATGAAAGATGAAACACAAACGCATTGGTTACATCGTTTGCCTCCAACAAAAAAAATACACCGACCACGAATTAACTTAACTTTCCGAACTATTGATAAGTAATATAGGTTATCAATAAATGCTGTTTTTTGTGTTTTACGTTAGATAATTATCAGCTTTTACATTAAAAACCAATCTACACTTATTTCATTTTTTCGAAAAAGGTTAATTTATAGTCAGGTAATAGTTCCGGGTGAGTAATTTTTATAACATCTTTTAAAACTAAATCAGGTCGAGTTGGAGCTAATTCGAAATATAAAACACCACCTGTTTTTCCTTTTTTCAAAGCAGGAGAATAAATATTGTCATTTTTAAAGGCCTTGAATTCGGCGTAATGTTTATTGCTGTTTAACATTTGTTCTTTAGAGGTAAAATATCCTGGGGCAATCCAAAAATCAGCATTTTTACCTTTATCTAAAATACTTTCAAAACTTAGTGATAAACTCCCTTTTCCTTTTGTATTTTTCCATAAATAATTAAGGTTAGCATCTTTTAAATACTGTGCTACAAAGCTTTCTCCGGCAGGTAAATTCCAAATATCCTTACTCATAATAGCGCCAGAAAGCACTGTTGGTTTTTTTGTTGCTTTTTTAGCGATTTTAACAGCTTCTAAATAATTCTGTTTAATCGTATTAAAAATACTATCAGCTTTTTCATTTTCGTTATATAAAGCTCCAAAAACCTTAATCCATTCAGCTCTACCAAGCGGTGTTTCTTCAAGCCAATCACCGTTTATAATAACTGGGATTCCTGCATTATTAATGGTGTTTAATGTTTTATTTGTTTTTCCCATCGAAAAAGCAACAACTACATCTGGTTTAATATCTATTAAAATTTCGGTATTTAAAGATTGTTCTTTACCTAGCTCTCTTATGTAGCCACTATCAATTAAAACTCTTGTTTTTTCTGAAGAAACATATTTGGTATGTGGAAAACCAATTAAAGTTTTTTCTTTGTTTAATAATTCTAGTATAGGAATGTGAGTAGTTGAAGTAACGACTATTTCATTGATTGGAGTTTTTATATCGGCATTATTATTACCTAAACTATAGGTAAATGTTTCTTTAGATTTTGGATACGGAGTTTTTATAACCAGTATATTTTGATTATTTTCTTTAAATAAATCGAAACCCAAAGCATTAGTTATAGTACTTTGGTTCTCTAATATTTGTTCTTTTTTTTCTGATTTACAAGATGTTATTAAAATACATAAAACAATAAGAAGTAATTTTTTTAAAAGAGTAATCTTCATGGCTTTAATTTTTTACAACAAGAATACAAAACTATTTTGTAATACCAATTTTTAAACTACATTTGCCGCGAATTTGGTTTTCTTTAAGAAATCTTCTTAAAGAAATTAAAAGGGAATTTGGTTAAAATCCAAAACTGTTCCCGCAACTGTAAGCTATAAAGCTTGTAACTATCACTTTTACCACTGTTTTTAAAAAAAATGGGAAGGTAAGTTACAAGACGCAAGTCAGGAGACCTGCCAAAATCAAAAAAAGTAAAAACTTTCGGGATAAAGGTT
>CAXHZZ010000060.1:0-13220 GCA_964021635.1 uncultured Tenacibaculum sp. | reverse complement strand
AAATTAAAAGAGTTTTACCGTTAAACGAAGCATCACTCTTACAGACTCTAAATAAGATTTCTGTACATTAGCTATGGTTGTATTTTCTAATAATTTTTGTCTCATTTTATTAGGTGTTCTAAAAAAGTTTGCCCCGATATCTAATCCATAATAATCGTTGCCTAATCCAAAACCAGTGGCGTATTGTGCATGTTTAATTACTTCTTCATTTTGTGAAAAAATAGATTTTGTTCTACCAACTTGTCCAAAGAAATAAAAATCAGAATTTAGATTTGGCTTTAATTGAGTTTCAAAAAAATAGCCATTATTATTTATGCCCTCACCAAAAAAAGATTTATCATACTCGGTATAATTTACCCCTCCAGAAATTACAATACTAGGTGTTAAATAATAGTCTAATTTAAAATCAAAACCAGTATTGTTTTTTATATAATCAGCTTCAAGTCCTTCACCGTTTTTTACATATTGCCCATTTTCTTTAATTCTATCACCATTTTCATCTTTTTCGTAATCAGTTATAAATGAATTCCATCCCCAAATAAATACATTACCAACTGTCTTTAAAGGTTCACCTTTTACAGCAAGAGATAAGTTCATTTTTTTCATTAGTATATTAACTGTAGTTTGCTTTTTCTTCGGATAAGAATGCTTTTTGTTTTGGGCATTTAAATTTAATATAACAACAACAAAAACTAAAGTAAGTACTTTTATTTTCATAGAATTTATTTTTATTATCGATTATAAGCAATATTTATGCCAATTTTTTATATATATTGTAATGTTTGTTGTTTTTAATTGTTAATTAAATTTTTAGTTATTATTATGGATTAATTTTAGTATTAGTAATTAAATAAGTGTTTATAAGTTTTAAAAAAGTAGCGTAATCATAGTAATATGCGATAAGTTACAATAGGATATAATCATTTGCGAAATATGCGTATGCTTCTTTGATTTTTAAAATAAAAAGATATATTTAAAATGTATCTTTGCACCCTAAATTTTTATAGTACAATGCGCACAAAATCACCAAAGCAAAATAAAATTAACGTAGTTACTTTAGGATGTTCTAAGAACATATACGACAGTGAGGTTTTAATGGGGCAATTAAAAGCCAACGGTAAAGATGTAGTTCATGAAGATCCGGAAGATGATGGTAATATTGTGGTAATTAACACCTGTGGTTTTATTGGTAAAGCAAAAGAAGAAAGTATTGATACTATTTTGCATTATGCACAGCGTAAAGAAGCAGGAGAAATCGACAAAGTATTTGTTTCTGGTTGTTTAAGTGAGCGTTATAAGCCTGATTTAGAGAATGAAATTAAAAATGTTGATCAGTATTTTGGTACACACGAATTGCCAGAATTATTAAAAGTACTAGAAGCAGATTATAAACACGAGTTAATTGGTGAGCGTTTAACAACAACACCTAAACATTATGCGTATTTAAAAATTGCTGAAGGTTGTGATCGCCCATGTTCTTTCTGTGCAATTCCTTTAATGAGAGGAAAACATAAATCGACACCAATTGAAGAAATTGTTATCGAAGCTACAAAATTAGCTGAGAAAGGAATTAAAGAATTGATGCTAATTGCACAAGATTTAACCTATTACGGATTAGATATTTATAAAAAACGTGCTTTGGCTGATTTATTAAAAGAGTTGGTAAAGGTTGACGGAATAGAATGGATTCGTTTGCATTATGCGTTCCCTACAGGTTTTCCGATGGATGTATTAGACGTAATGAAAAACGAACCGAAGGTTTGTAATTATTTAGATATTCCGTTACAGCATATAAACACCGAGATTTTAAAATCGATGAAGCGTGGTACAACCCACGAAAAAACAACATCGTTGATTCATAAGTTTAGAGAAGCGGTGCCAAATATGGCAATCCGTACTACTTTAATTGTTGGATATCCGGGAGAGACTGAAGAGCAGTTTCAAGAATTAAAAGATTGGGTTGAAGAAATGCGTTTTGAGAGAATGGGAGCTTTTGAGTATTCTCATGAAGAAAATACGGGCGCTTTTGTTTTAGAAGATGATGTTCCTGCTGATGTAAAATTCCGTCGTGTAAACGAAATTATGGAAGTGCAATCTCAAATATCTTGGGAATTAAATCAGCAAAAAATAGGAAAAACGTTCCGTTGTTTATTTGATAGAAAAGACGGAGAGTATTTTTACGGTCGTACAGAATTTGATTCGCCAGATGTAGATAACGATGTAATTGTAGATGCTACGAAACATTATATAAAACTAGGTGAATTTATAGACATTAAAATAGATGAAGCTGGTGATTTTGACTTGTACGGAACTCCGTTAGTAAAGCAAGAAAAACCAACAAGCTTAAATCAAAAAAGAAAATAATTAAGAATTCAAAATCCTGCTTTTAGCGGGATTTTTTAGATATAAACGTCATGCTGAATTTATTTCAGCATCGCATAAAACTGAGAATTATGGTGAATTAAGATGCGAAACTGAAATAAATTCAGTTTGATAGATTCGATTTTTAACTTTAGTGATAAAAGGTTTTTAAATGAAATTTAAACAAAACTCTAATAAACTTATTTTTAAAATATAAATACTGCTTTTATCGAGATTTTTTATGCTTTAAATTCTATAATTTAGCCTTATGAAAAAAGCTTATTTTAATTGGAGTTCAGGAAAAGATTCGGCATTTGCATTGTATAAAGTATTACAGCAAAAAGAATATAAAATAGAAAAGTTGATAACGAATGTAAATGAAGATTATCAACGTGTTTCTATGCATGGACTTCATGAAAATTTATTAGAAGCACAAGCAGAAAGCATTGGTATTCCGTTAGAGAAAATATATTTTCCTGCGGATGTAACTATGGATTTGTATAATGAGAAAATGCTAGAAAAAACTGCTGAGTTAAAATCATTAGGATTAAATAATGCTGTTTTTGGAGATATTTTCTTAGAAGATTTAAGAAAATATAGAGATACAAAATTACAAGAAGTTGGTATTACAGGCGTGTATCCGTTATGGAAACAAGACACAAAAGAATTACTGAGAACGTTTTTAGCACTTGGCTTTAAAACGATTACTGTTTGTGTAAATGCTAAAAAATTAGGAGAACAATTTGTTGGTAGAATTATTGATGAAGATTTTATAAACGAATTGCCAGAGGATGTGGATGTTTGTGGAGAAAATGGAGAGTTTCATACTTTTTGTTTTGACGGACCAATTTTTAGTAAACTAATTAAATTTGAAATAGGCGAGAAGTTACTAAAATCGTATACTTTAAACAAAGATGATTCTCAGAATTGTCATAAAGGTACATCAGAAAAAGTTAAAAATTACGATACTAGTTTTTGGTATTGTGACTTAAAATTAAAAGATTAAGTGCTTTTTTTTATATATTAACGTTATGCTAAATTTATTTTTAGGACTGCATTAAATTAAGAACGATCGTAAATTAGGATGTGAAACTGAAATAAATTCAGTTTGACGAATTAGGTTTTTAGCCCCGATTGAAGTATTTGTTTGAGCTCTTTTTTTGATTTTCTTCAAAAAAAAGCGAGTGCGTAAAGCGGGAAATAGCTTCAAATAAATTTATACCTAGTGCTTATTTTGTTTTAAAAGAGCGTCGTTATAAACTCTAAAACCGCTGTTGCTGGAGTGTTTTCGTAACACGTTTTGCAGTTGTTGTACATAAACAGGCAGTCTATTAAATCGGTAAGCATATGTAGTAAAAGACCGATACCAATTATGCGGTATGGTTTTTTAAAGAACAATAAAATTACGTAGCCAATCATGGCGAAATAAGAGTGAAAAAAATGAAAGCCGAAGCTGCATCTATTCGGTTGAAATATTGGTGTAGATAATAAATGATCTAAATCTACCAACATGGTTGCTATTAAAATTAAGTAGACTTTTTTCCAATTACTTTTAAAAAATAAAAATGCAATTATAAACGGAAACCCAAAGTGTAAGAAGTAGTGTACAAATGTTTGCATCTTAATAAATTTATGCTACTTCTCTTTCTAAGGCTAAAAAATGAGTGGTTCCTGATTTAGAATACAACGGAAAAACATTCAACTCACATTTGTAAGTAGATTTGTCTTTTCTGTAATTAACAATAACTTCTTTAAATGGTTTATTGGCTAAAATTTTTTTACGAATGCTACTTTTTGTAGCTTCAGAAGTTTCTTTGCCTTGTAAAAAATCAGCAGTTTTATGCAAAGCATATTCCTTGTTATAACCTGTCATTTTTTTAAAGCCATCGCTAACCCAAATTATTTTCTTGCTGGTGTTTGTTATTACTAGAGATTCGTATGAGTTTTCATTTAAAATTTCAGCAATTTCATTTTTCCAGTTAAAATTATTAGCAAGTGCTTGAAGGCTGTTTATATCTTCTTTGGTTTTGTTATCGAAAAATAAATCGTGTATTCCCCAACTTAATAAATTAATGTTTTGTTTTGGTGATGGCTTTATTAACGCCTCAGTTTCTGTATATTTTTCTTTACTTAAAGAAGATAAATACACATCTAAGCACAGCATGTCTAACAAATTATTTTTCATAGAAGTTAAGTTGATTTATATTGTAAAAGTAAGAAATTAAAACTTTTCAAAAACGCCTAACCCGAATAAAGCGAAATCATATTTTACAGGATCGTCTTTATCAAAACTACGTAAAGTAATATCTAACTCTGTTAAAGCTTTCCAATCGTTTTGTTTTCTGGTTAGTATATTTAATTTACGAGCAACATTACCAGAATGCACATCTAACGGGCAATGTAAATGAGCAGGAGAGTGGGTTTTCCAAATGCCTAAATCTACGCCAGTATTATCCTTGCGAACCATCCAACGTAAAAACATGTTTATACGTTTAGATGCAGAGCCTTTTAATGGGTCAGAAACATGTTTTAATGTTCTTTGTTGATGTTGTATTTCAAAAAAAACTTGTTTGAAATTATGAATAGCTAGTTGATAATTATCCTGATTTTTAGTTGCTAAAACAACTTCTAAACCGTTATGATTCTGGTAAATATTTTTAAGTGATTTAATAAAGAATCTAAAATCATCAGCATTAAAAGTACGATGTACAAATCCGTCAAAATTAGCTAAGTCATCTTCGGTATGGTTCATTATGAAATCATAAGGAGAATTGCCTAATAGCTCTATCATTCGTAAAGAATTTTTGATAATCATTTTACGGTTTCCCCAAGCTATTGTAGCTGCTAAAAACCCTGCAATTTCAATATCTTCTTTTAAAGTAAATTGATGCGGAATTTGAATAGGATCGCTCTCAATAAAAACAGGATTATTATATTTTATAACTTTTTCATCAAGAAACTCTTTAAGTTCGTTTTTTTTCATTTTATACTAAATCAGTAGCAAAAGTAATTAAAACAAAAAACACATTATAACTAGCGTGTAAAAGCATACTCCATATTAAACCGAACCGAACTCTAATAAAACCTAAATACCCCCCTAGTATAATCTGCGGAGCTACTAAAATAGGCGCAAGTAAAAGTACATTTGTTGTTATTTCGAAATTAGATACATGTATAAATCCAAAAATTAAGGCAAAGGTGTAAAAAACTATTTTAAAATATTTCTTACTTTTAAATAATGTAATAGGAGCCCTAAATAATAATTCTTCTAATAAAGGGGCTGCTATTCCTGCATATAAAAATACTTTTATTTTAGACATTCTTTTCATTAAGTCTTCCATGGCATGCGTATTCATGTCAACTAAACCCAAATGCTCTATTAAAGCAAATAAAGGTGATAAAGCTGCACCTGTAAGTATGCTAATAACAAGTAAATGCAAGAATTTTTTAAAACGATAAGAATTATCTTGATTTGTATCTTTTTCTAATACTGGGTTTTTTAAATATCCAACTAATTCTTTAAATGTATCTATCATAATAAACTTTGTTTACTTGTTAGTAGCAAAAAAGATTAGTTTGTTACATTAACCTACAATGACTCCGTCTTTCATGGTTAAAGTACGATCAGCCATTTTAGCTAATTCTTTGTTGTGGGTAACCAATACAAAAGTTTGTCCGAATTTATCTCGTAATTCAAAAAATAAGTTGTGTAGGTTTTCTGCAGAAGTAGAATCTAAATTACCAGAAGGCTCATCAGCAAAAATAACAGCAGGCTCATTAATTAAAGCTCTAGCAACCGCTACACGCTGTTGCTCACCGCCAGAAAGTTCGTTTGGTTTATGATTTTCTCTATGCGATAAGCCTAAGAAGGATAATAACTCTTTGGCTCTTTTTTCTGTTGATACTTTAGATTTTCCACCAATAAAAGCAGGAATACAAACGTTTTCTAAAGCTGTAAATTCAGGTAATAATTGATGAAATTGAAAAATAAAACCAATGTGCTTATTTCTAAAAGACGAAACCTCCTTGTCACTTAAACCTTTTATAGCACTATTGTTAACCAATAATTCATAGTTTTTATTTGCTTGAGGTTTATCTAAGGTTCCTAAAATTTGAAGTAACGTAGTCTTTCCTGCTCCCGAAGGGCCAACAATAGCAACAATTTCTCCTTTTTTAATATGAAGATTAACACCTTTTAAAATTTCAACTTCTCCATAATTTTTATGGATGTTTTTAGCAACAATCATAGTTATATATTCAATGTAACGAATGTATAAAAAAGAAATCAGATAACGTTTAAAGGTTATCTGATTTCAATTTATAAAATATAAAGGAGATTAAAATATGTTTTTTAAGTTGTTATAGTCGATAAAATATACAAAACGAACAGAAAATGTATGTCGATTAGATTCTTTTAAAAGAGAATTTAAATTCTCAGAAAAGTTCTGATTTGCATTATCATTAAAGTTTGATATAGAATTTCTGTAAAAAGCAATTAATTGACTACCAGGTGCAAATTGCCACAAATAATTTACATCTAAATTCCAACTATTAAAATTTGTGTCATTATTATCATTGTAATCACTCGGTATTAACTCACCTTGGTTACCTAAAGTATAATATTGGTTTTCATAAGGCACTTTACTCCAATTATGCCTAAAAGACATTGATAATGTTGATTTTGTATTAAAACTATATTTACCGGTTAAAGAATTATTGTAAGTAGTCCAATCTCTTTGGCCAAATATAATTTCATCTAGATAAGGTGTAAGTGTAGCATTTTCATCTATATCGCTCTGACTAACTTCGGTAGCAAAACCTTGATCGTTATTAGTATGATTATACCTAAAAGCATAAATTAAAGAAAACTTATTATTAAAGCGGTATCTTGGTGATACTCTAAACCCAAAGCCTTCTTTCGGATTGTTTTTAAAAAAGTTATAATACCAATCATAATCTATGGCAAACTTTTTTCTGTAATCAGTAGATCCCCAATGATTAATATTTACTCTTTCAGGTCTTTTAAAAAATATACCACTTGTATTACCTTGTCTTGGTTCGTTAAAATCTTTACTTTCACTATTGTAGTTTATGTTTCCACCAAAACCAAAACGATTTTTTGTTTGTGCACGAAAAGATAAATTTTGGTACCTACCAATATACGTACCTGATTCATGTAAGAAATTAATGTTGTAAGATGTACTTACCCTGTAGCTATTAAATATTCCTTTAGGTTTTAACGTTTCATAAGAAGCAAAACCATAAAGAGTTTGTTCGTTATTATTAAATAAAATTCCTAAATCATTAGGGTTAAAGTCTTTATTTTCAAAATTATAGCCAATTTCACCTCTCCAATTACCAGATTGTTTCCCTATGCTCGTATCAAAAGTATACCCGGTGTTTGGATTATTTTCATCATCATAAATATTACTCATCTTAAAAGACCCGTCAATATTGTAATTACTTCCTTTATCCTCAATATGCCATAGTAAACCAGAAACATTTGCATCTCTAAAATCACCATCACGAGTAACATTGGTGTTAATTAATGTTACTGATGAATTTTGATTAAACTGCTGGTCTAAAACCAAAATATTATAGTTAGAAAACGGATTTATAACTTCTGTTCTGATCTCTTTTGTGTCGTTATTCTGAATTTTGGCTTCTGTTATGTCGGTAATTGCGTTAAAAAAACCAATACCCAATCCTTTTTTTGTTCTTCCTGATATTTTTATAGCATTTAGCATTTGCACTTTGTCAGGAGAGTCTATTAAAGTTTCGGTAGCTTCATCTACAGAAGCAGATGTAATAGGAGCGCCTCCAATTCTTCGAGAATAAAATAAACGACCTTTTGTAAAAAGCTCTGTTCCTTCTGTAAAAAACTGCCTTTGTTCAGAAAATTGTTGTTCGAAAGGCCCTAAGTTTAAACTAACGTCATCAAAACCAACTTGGCCAAAATCAGGAATTAAGGTAGCATCTAATGTAAAGTTTTCAGTAAGACCATATTTAACATCCATACCAACACTCCAATCAAAATCAGTTTTGCCTTCAAAAGAAGTTGTTGTTGCTGATGCATACGGGTAAAAGTTTAACCGTGTGGGAGGTGTAATATTTTTAAAATTCTCAATTAAACCATCATATTGTGTCCAACTTCCTTGTGTATTATCAATATGATTCCATGTAAAACGAGCATTTAAGTTCTTAACTTCTCTATGAAAATTTATTCCCCAAGATTGTATTGGTCTGTTGGCAAAACGCAAAGCTCTGTAAGGTATTTTCATTTCTACAGCCCAATGATCAGCATTAATTTTAATAGCACTTTTCCAAACAGCATTCCAATTATAATCCTCATTACCAGTAGAAACTTTCGAGTCTACCTGAACACCAGAAGCAGTTACAATAAACATGGTAGGGTTTTGCCCGTCATCATTAGGGTTCACCATTAACATAAAAAAATCAGAATTACCAATACGGTCTCTATTATTAAATTCTGCAGGTATTAAAGAAGTGTTTGGTGCATACATTTTTGCACTTACATAAATGGCCTGATTGTCGTATACTAACTTAACTTCTGTTTTATGTGTATTTGGTTCTTTTTGCCCATTGGTAGGGCGTAACATAATAAAGTCTTTTGCAACAGGAATGTTGTCCCATAAGGCTTCGTTTATAATACCGTCAATCTTTGGGGGAGAAGATACACGAGTAGCATTCATTTTTTTTCTATTCTGATTAATTTCCTGAGCTTTAAGTCCTTCAGTAAAAAACAAAATAGCAATTAGTAAGGTGGCACTTTTATACATAGTTAGTTTGTAGCGTAAAATAATTTGCGAAAATATTTATGAATTACGCCTGTAAATCATAAAATCATGTTAATTACTTTAAAGACATGTTAAAAAAAGAACTGTTACAGTTAAAATGTTAAAGAAATGTGAAAATAAAAGTTGTAATAATTATTGTAAATAGTAAGGTATTATAAATTGAATTTGTATTTTTGTTCGACTTTAAAAATTCATATCTAATGAACTTACACGAATATCAAGGTAAAGAAATATTAAACAGTTTTGGGGTTCGTATTCAACGCGGAGTTGTTGCAAATACACCAGAAGAAGCTGTTGAAGCGGCAAAGAAATTAACAGAAGAAACAGGTACAGGTTGGCACGTAATTAAGGCACAAGTACACGCAGGTGGTCGTGGAAAAGGTGGTGGAGTTAAGTTAGCTAAAAACTTAGATGAGGTAAAAAGCGTTTCTAATGATATTTTAGGAATGATGTTAGTTACTCCTCAAACTTCAGCTGAAGGTAAATTGGTGAACCAAGTTTTAATCTGTGAAGATGTATATTACCCTGGAGCAAGTGAACCAGATGAATATTATATGTCAGTTTTATTAAATCGTGCAACTGGTAGAAACATGGTTATGTACTCTACAGAAGGTGGTATGGATATTGAAACTGTTGCTGAAGAAACACCACACTTAATTTTTACAGAAGAAATTGATCCAGGTTTAGGATTAATGCCTTTTCAAGCACGTAAAATTGCTTTTAACTTAGGTTTAAGTGGTGCTGCATTAAAAGAAATGACAAAGTTTGTTACTGCTTTATATACTGCGTATGTAAAATCAGATTCGGCAATGTTCGAAATTAACCCAGTGTTAAAAACATCTGATGATAAAATAATGGCTGTTGATGCTAAAGTTACTTTAGATGAAAACGCTTTATATCGTCATAAAGATTATGCTGCAATGCGTGATATTCGTGAAGAAAATCCTATTGAAGTAGAAGCTAAAGCTGCTGGTTTAAACTATGTAGATTTAGATGGTAATGTTGGATGTATGGTAAACGGAGCTGGTTTAGCAATGGGAACTATGGATTTAATTAAACAAGCCGGTGGTGATCCAGCTAACTTTTTAGATGTTGGTGGTACTGCAGATGCACAGCGTGTTGAAACTGCTTTCGGAATTATCTTAAAAGATAGTAACGTAAAAGCAATTTTAGTAAACATTTTCGGAGGAATCGTTCGTTGTGATCGTGTTGCTCAGGGAGTTGTAGATGCTTACAAAAATATGGGAGACAAAATTAACGTGCCTATTATTTGCCGTTTACAAGGAACAAACGCTAAAGAAGCAAAAGAATTAATTGATAATAGCGGAATGGAAATCATTTCTGCTACTGAGTTTCAGGAAGCTGCAGATAAAGTTGCAGAAGTTTTAGGAGCTTAATAATTAGTTTTTAGTTAAATATATTTAGAAAAACCCTCACTTTTAAAGTGAGGGTTTTTTGTTTTATCTTGTTGCACTATAAATACTACATAATGAGAAAATTATTAATCCTTATTTTACTTCCTTTTCAATTATTAGCGCAAGAAAAAACAAATTCCGAATTGTTTTGGAATACTTTACAAACTCATTGCGGAAAAGCATTTGAAGGTAAAATAATAGCAGGAGCAAAAGAAGGCGATGGATTTACAGGAGAGAAATTAGTAATGCATGTTCGTTCTTGTGAAAACAATACAATTAGAATTCCTTTTTTTGTAGGCGATGATAAATCTCGTACCTGGGTTTTTACTATGAATACTGATAAATTCATACAATTAAAACACGATCATCGACATAAGGATGGATCGGAAGATAAAATTACACAATATGGAGGAACAAACCCTAACGAAGGATTACCAAATATTCAATTCTTTCCTGCAGATAAACATACATCTAATTTAATTCCGTATGCTTCTAATAATGTATGGTGGGTTACAATTAATATAACAAGTTTTACCTATAATTTACGTAGAATAGGAACCGATAGATTGTTTTCTGTAAAGTTCGATTTAACAAAAGAAATAGAGACTCCAAGTGCTCCATGGGGAAGTGAAGATTAAATATTTTTTTATCTAAAAAATAATTACTAAAACGATACTGTATAAATGTTTTAGCTACTGATGTTTAAGAGGTATAGAATAATATATAAAAGCCCAAACTTTTTAAAGTTTGGGCTTTTTGTTGGTTGTTATTTTTAAGTTTCGTTATCGGATTTGTATAAGAATAGTTGCAGGTTTAAGCACTAAATGCAGTAATAATTAATGATCTAGAAAATCCGTGAGAATTTTTATAACTAGGCTAGAACCAGTAATAAATTATATATGATATTGTGTTCAGTATTTTAGATTTTCCATTCATAATTGTCAACCTCACTTAAAAATTTAAAAAATTGAAAACCAAATTCTGATATGTAAATCAAAAGTTTTTCTAAGAGCTTATAATTTAATTTTAATTCTATTATTTCATTCTCAAGTTTGTTTAAAGAGAATAAATGCTCAAAAAGTGATTTATAATATTTGTCTTTAGGGATTTTCGAAGTTTCTAGTTTGCCTTTGCAATGAATCATAGAATGTCTGACTTCAGAGATTATTTTAAAGAATTCACTAAGCTTAAAATTATTATTATTTTGTTTTGAATATTTTGTAAATTCTTTTCCACAAGCTTTTTTGATTAACTTGAAAATTTCGTCTCCTCCACTCAGTTTCTTTCTTGAATAATCTTTGTATGGTTTTAAACCTTCTCTGAAATTTGTGTCAGTTTGTATTTTTATGTAGACGAAGTCCTTTAATAGTTTTTCAAATGCCTCGAAAGATTGAGCAAACGCAAGTCCAAACTCTCTAGAAAGAATGTTTTCAATTTCCAAAGAATAATTTTCTTTAAATGTTGATTTTTTAATTCCAGTATGAAATTTTATTTTACCCCCATTATCAGTTGATGCTGTCCAATCTCCAATAATCAAAGCTGTTCCAGATAATAATCCAGCTTTTTCACTTGTGTACCTTTCTACATCTTGTAATAAAACTTTGTTAAGTCTTTTAGCTGTATGTTTATAAATCTATAATAGATTCAAAAAAATGTCAAGATGTTTTTTATATGGATTTGTCATTTTCGATATTGCACAGAATGTTTAGATATCCGTTGTTTCAATTATTGATATTGTTAAATAACGAATTTACCTGTTTTGCCTTTAATAATCAATCCAAATATTTCTACAAACTCTTCCTTAAAACAGCAATTTCATCACGCAATTGTGCAGCTACCATAAAATCTAAACCTTTGGCAGCTTCTTCCATTTGTTTGCGTTTGGCACGAATACGTTTTTCTATTTCTTCTTTAGGTAAATATTGTAAATCTTGCTCTGCAGCTTTTTGTATCGCATTGTCATATTGATAAGTAGCTGTGGTATCTTTAGAAAGCGTATTGTCTAATTTCTTGTTTATTTGCGTTGGTGTAATTCCGTTTTTAGTATTGTAATTAATTTGTTTTTCACGCCTACGATTGGTTTCGTCCATAGTTTGTTGCATACTATTGGTAACTTTATCGGCATATAAAATGGCAAGACCGTTTACATTTCTTGCGGCTCTACCAACAGTTTGTGTAATAGATCGATGGCTACGTAAAAAACCTTCTTTATCGGCATCTAAAATAGCCACTAATGATACTTCAGGTAAATCCAATCCTTCACGAAGTAAATTTACACCAATTAAAACATCAAATATTCCTTTACGTAAATCTTGCATTATTTGTACACGCTCTAAAGTATCAACATCCGAATGTATATAACGGCAACGAACTTGAATTCTGGTTAAGTATTTTGCCAACTCTTCAGCCATTCGCTTGGTTAAAGTAGTAACCAAAGTACGCTCATCTTTTTCTACACGAATTTGAATTTCTTCAATTAAATCATCAATCTGATTCAAACTTGGGCGTACTTCTATTACAGGATCTAATAATCCGGTAGGACGAATTACTTGCTCTACAAAAACACCTTCGGTTTTTTGTAATTCATAATCGGCAGGAGTTGCAGAAACGTAAATTACTTGATTTT
>CAXHZZ010000059.1:0-13239 GCA_964021635.1 uncultured Tenacibaculum sp. | reverse complement strand
CTTGTCAGGTAAAAGTAAAACAAGACATGGATATTTCTATTCCAGAAGAAATTTTCGGAATTAAGAAATGGGAAGCAGTAGTTGTAAGAAACTATAACGTAGCAACATTTATTAAAGAATTTGTAGTTGAAATTCCAGAAGATATGGGCTACAAAGCAGGTGGTTATATTCAAATTGAAATTCCAAACTGTGAAATAAAATATGCTGACATGGATATTACTGCGCACCCAGAAGAGCATGATACACCAGATAAGTTTGAAGCTGAATGGAATAAATTCGGATTAAGACCATTGGTAATGAAAAATACAGAAACTGTAGAAAGAGCATATTCTATGGCTTCTTACCCAGCAGAAGGAAGAGAAATTATGTTAAATGTACGTATTGCAACACCTCCTTTTGATAGAGTAAAAGGTGGATGGATGGATGTAAATCCAGGAGTTGCATCTTCTTACATTTTTAACTTAAAGAAAGGAGATAAGTGTACTATTTCAGGACCTTATGGTGAATTCTTTATTAATGAATCTGATGCAGAAATGTTATATGTAGGTGGTGGAGCAGGTATGGCACCAATGCGCTCTCACTTATATCACTTATTCAGAACTTTAAAAACTGGTAGAAAAGTTACTTATTGGTACGGTGGTCGTTCTAAGGCTGAATTATTCTATATAGAGCACTTTAGAGCTTTAGAAAAAGATTTTCCAAACTTTAAGTTTTACATTGCATTATCTGATCCAACAGAAGCGGATAACTGGAAAGTTAAGAAAGATATAAATGATGAGTCAGGAGATGGATTTGTAGGGTTTATTCACAATTGTGTAATAGAAAACTACTTAAATCATCATGAAGCACCAGAAGATTTAGAATTATATTTCTGTGGTCCACCATTAATGAACAATGCCGTTCAGAAAATGGGAGAAGATTTTGGTCTTGCTGATGAGAATATCCGTTTTGATGACTTTGGAGGCTAAAAATTCAATGTCATTACGAGGAAGTATGACGAAGTAATCCTTTCAATAAAAAATAGATTATTTTACTTTATTAGCGATGACTATATAAAAACAAAAAACCGATACAGCAATGTATCGGTTTTTTGTTTTTATAACTATTCTCACTAGCTTAATTTCTTCATAATGATAAAATGATATCTTATATATCCTGTCAAAGTAATATACTTGTGGTTTTTGAGTATAGAAAACGTACCTTTGCGGCAAATTACTGTAAATGATTACTTTTCAAGATTTAGATTTATCAAATCCACTAAGAAATTCGATTGAAGAATTAGGTTTCGTAAACCCAACACCAATTCAAGAAGAAGCTTTTCCGATTATACGATCGGGTAAAGATGTTGTAGGTATTGCACAAACAGGTACCGGTAAAACGTTTGCCTACATGTTACCTATACTTCGCGATTTGAAATTTTCTAAGCAAGTACATCCTAGAGTTTTGGTGGTTGTACCAACACGTGAATTAGTAGTGCAAGTTGTTAGTGAAATTGAAAAGCTTACAGAATTCATGAGTATTCATACTGTAGGTGTGTTTGGAGGTATTCCTTTAAGCAGACACAAAGAGGCTGTTGCGCAAGGTGCAGATGTGATTGTAGCTACGCCAGGACGTTTGTATGATTTAGCGGTTAGTAATATGTTAAAACTTAGGTCAATTCAGAAATTAGTGATTGATGAAGTAGATGTAATGCTAGATTTAGGATTTAGGTTTCAACTCTTAAATATTTTTGATTTATTACCAGAACGTCGTCAAAACATTATGTTTTCAGCAACCATGACAGAGGATGTAGAAGCGTTGATTGATGATTTTTTTACAGCACCTAAGAAAATTTTTATAGCAGTAAGTGGAACACCGCTAGATAATATTCAACAAATTAGCTACGATGTACCAAACTTTTATACAAAGGTTAATCTATTAAACGAATTACTTCATAGTAAAGAAGAGTATAGTAAGGTACTAGTTTTTGCGCCAAACAAAAGAAATGCAGATCGTTTATTTGAATGCGTAAAAGAAGAATTTCCTTCTCAATCGTGTGTAATTCATTCAAATAAAACGCAAAACTATCGTATGCGTTCTATAGAGCAGTTTAACAAGGGTGAAAAACGAATTTTAATAGCTACAGATGTTATTGCTCGTGGATTAGATTTAGAAGAGGTTACCCACGTAATAAACTTTAATACACCACATTTCCCTGAAAACTATATGCACAGAATTGGTCGTACCGGTCGTGCAGAGCATGAGGGAAAAACAATTCTTTTTTCAACCGAAAAGGAACAAGAAGCAAAGGCTAGAATAGAGGAATTAATGAATTATACAATTCCGAAAGCAGAAATTCCTGAACAGGTTGAAATTACTAAGCAATTAACAGAAGAAGAGCGACCAAAAGAAGAAGGTGAACGTAATAAAAACAGAACTTCTTTAGAGTATGTTCCTGGTCCTGCTTTTCATGAAAAGAAAGAAAAGAACCAAAAAACCAATCAAGGTGGTTCTTACCGTAGAGAAATTGCAAAAAAATATAAGAAGCCTAAAACAAAAGGCGATAAGAACTTTAATTTACGTCGTAAGAGAAAATAATGCAAGCACTTACAAAGCAAGAATTACATAATTTAGGAATGAATATTGTAGGTAAAAAACTGCAAGAAATGGGTTATGAGTTCGTAGCTATTAACAGCGAACTTAAAAAACATCCACAATTTGTTTTGTTTAAAAAAGGCGAGCCTACTATTTTTGTCTTAGTAAAAACCACAAACAATATTCAATCACCAGAAGAATACGATTTTTTGTGGATGGAAACATTTAAAGAGCATGCCAAAAAACAAAATGCAAAAGTATGGTTTGCTGGTATTGGTATCGCAAATTCAGAAAGTGTAGAGTTGCCAGTGTTTAAAGACAAACCCTACTATATAGCATTTAACGACTTTATTAATATTTTATAATAAATCCTTAATTATAACACCTCTTTAAATCTTTAAATGTTATTTAAAATGTTGTTTTATAGTGTTTTATTTTTTTTTAATCTTTTTTTGTTAAAAAAAGCTTATAAATTACCATTTATACATAATTAAATGTAATATATACATTATCAGTTGCTTATCTTTTTATTGTTTCTTTATGTATGTATATTTGTAGTGGGGAAATTAAAAACTATAATTATGAAAAAACAATTATTTAAGGGGATTCAAAACTTTTTCAAAAACATTTTAGCACAACTAGCCGAATTTGGTAAAGGTGCAGGTTATGCAATTAACCATTAATTAATACATAGTTTTGAAAAGAAACACTCGCTTTAAGAAAGGCGAGTGTTTTTTTTATGGTTAATTTTTAATAATTAAATATTTATGCCATGTTTCTGAAGTAGTTAAGAAGTGGTTTCTGAGTAGTTAATTTTAGATAATAATATCTATTAATTTAAATAAATTGTAATCTATTAATAGTTTTTTTATCAAGTGGTATATTTTATTATTAAAAAAATAAACTAAGAAAGGTAATTTAGATTTCTTGAGTTGATAAATTTGTATTTTTGTACCCTATGTTAGAAACACGAGAAGCAATATCAGAAAAAGCGGTTTTAATTGGTATTATAACCCAGCATCAAAACGAAAAACAATCTGACGAATATTTAGATGAGTTAGAGTTTTTAACCTTAACAGCAGGAGGAGTTGCTGTAAAGCGTTTTGTGCAGAAAATGGAAAAACCAAATCCTAAAACTTTTTTAGGAACTGGTAAGTTAGAAGAGGTAAGAGCATATATACAATCACATAATATTGGTACGGCTATTTTTGATGATGAACTATCGCCAGCACAATTACGAAATATTGAAAATTATTTAGACTGTAAGATATTAGATAGAACAAATTTAATTCTTGATATTTTTGCAGGAAGAGCTCAAACAAGTTCGGCAAAAGCACAAGTAGAGCTAGCACAGTATCAATATTTATTACCTCGTTTAACACGAATGTGGACACACCTTGACAAGCAAAAAGGTGGTATTGGTATGCGTGGGCCAGGGGAGACCGAAATTGAAACCGACCGTCGTATTATTAGAGATAAAATTACCTTGTTAAAGAAAAAGCTTATTACAATTGATAAGCAAATGGCAGTACAGCGAAAAAATAGAGGTAAAATGGTGCGAGTAGCAT
This sequence comes from uncultured Tenacibaculum sp., assembly GCA_964021635.1. Lineage (GTDB taxonomy): Bacteria > Bacteroidota > Bacteroidia > Flavobacteriales > Flavobacteriaceae > Polaribacter. The sequence continues at coordinate 9,097 of CAXHZZ010000059.1, read as the reverse complement.
TGGTTGGTTATACTAATGTAGGTAAATCAACCCTAATGAATATTATTAGTAAAAGTGATGTTTTTGCTGAAAACAAATTATTTGCTACTCTTGATACTACTGTAAGAAAGGTTGTTATTAAAAATATTCCTTTTTTAATGACCGATACTGTTGGGTTTATTAGAAAATTACCAACACAACTTGTTGAGTCATTTAAATCAACTTTAGATGAAGTCCGAGAGTCAGACCTACTGCTGCATGTTGTAGATATTTGTCATCCAAATTTTGAAGATCATATAGCGTCAGTAAATAAAATTTTAGATGAAATAGGTAGTTCTAATAAACCAACACTAATGGTGTTTAATAAGATTGACGCCTATACGCACGAAACTATTGCAGAAGATGATTTAATTACTGAGAAATCTAAAATTCATTACACACTTGATGATTGGAAAAGAACATGGATGAATGATTTAGGAGTAGAAAGTTTATTTATTTCTGCTTTAAATAAAGATAATCTCGAAGATTTTAAGGTAAAAGTGTATGAAGAGGTAAAAAAGATACACATTAAACGTTTTCCTTATAACAATTTTCTGTATCAAGATGATTTAGAGTAGATCAAATACCTTACATTAATAAAAAAAGAATAAGAATATTGTGTTCTTATTCTTTTTTTTGTTATATTTATATACGCTTAGCGTAAAATTATATAAATATTTTAACATTTTACCCCCCTAAAAATGAAAAATAATAACCCCACCCGATACTTAGGGTTATCAAAATTTATGTTTGATAACACCTTTTTAAGTCAAATTTCAATTACATATTCTTACTTAATATATTAATTAATTCAGCTAGATGATATGCTGTATTTTTTAATATAGGATTATTATCGCTGTTTCTTAAAAAAGAAATGTGATGAAAAAAATAACTATCATAGTATTATTTATTTTTTATGCGCAACAGGTTTTCACTCAGGAAGTATGCTTGCCGAAAGAAAAGTCATTGATTGATATTAATGTTCTTGATGAAAATAAATGTACAATATCAGAAAATAAAATACCAAAGGTTGCGCCTAAAGATATTCTTATGTCAAGTAAGAGATATTTAAAAAAACGTATATTCTTAAATCAAACAGTATCTGCAGCAAGTAATTTAAAATCAAATACTATATCAAACGTAAGGGCAGAAAATAAGGTAAGTGATAAATTACTCACGGTTTTAATTAACAAGTCTAAAGAGGCAGGGGTTTCATTTGATGTTGTAGATAAAATACCTTTATTTGTGTCGTGTGAAAAAACCGATTTAAATAAAGAAGACTGTTTTAATTATAAAATGCAACAGCATATAATAAATAACTTTAACTACCCAAAAGCAGCTTTAAAGAATAATTTAGAAGGAAATCTTAATGTTAGCTTTGTTATAGATACAGCTGGTAAGATTAGCAAGATAGATATTGAAGGAGCTAATACTAGTGAGATATTAAAAAAAGAAGCAAGAAGAATAGTTTTGCTATTACCTAAATTCATTCCCGGAGAACATGAAGGAAAAAAAACATCAGTTTCTTATAGGTTTCCTATGAACTTTACGCTAGATTAAAACTTTTTTATTTACAGGGTTTTCCCTATTTTTTTACGCTTTAACATTTATTTATAAAAATAAATAAATATATTTGTGGGCTAATTCAGCTTACAGGTGTTTTTCGTGTAAGTGTTTGATTTAGATTGTAATACCCCAATATTATGAAAAAATTATTATTTTTAATGCTAATTTGTGCTTTTCCAGTTAGTATTATGTCGCAACAAGAGGTTTGTGAAACCCCAGATGAAACAGCTTTAGACTTAAATAGCATTAGTGTAACTAAGTGTACTATAAAAGAAAAAGACAAAAAAAATAAAAAGTCAAGACAGATTTCAGTAAAAGTTTCTGCAAATAGAAGATACCTTAAAAAGAGAGATCCTATAAAAAAGCAGAAAGCTGCTGGTTTAGGTACGTTAAGTATAGCTAAAGTTGAAAAAACAACTGAGCAGATTGCTGTTGTAAAGCCTGTAAAATCATTAAAAAATAATATCGAAGATATTAAAAATAAGATGTCTGCTGAGGAGTTAAGAAAAGCATCTAAGTTTAGTACGGTAGATAAAATACCTTTATTTAACTTATGTAAGAATGCTAAGAAAGGAGAGCAAGTAGATTGTTTTAATGAACAAATGGTAAACCATATATCTAAACATTTTAGATACCCAAGTGATGCAATTAAAGAGTCTATTCAAGGAGAAGTTTGGGTGCGTTTTGTGATTGATAAAAACGGAGAAGTTAAAAATATTAAAACTTTAGGTCCTAAAAATGGTGAAATATTAAACAGAGAAGCTGTTAGAGTAGTTTCTAAATTACCACAATTTATACCTGCAAAGAAAGACGGTGGACGTACTTCTGTAAAATATGGTTTTCCTATTGCATTTGCATTAGAAGAATAATTTTAGAAACAAAAACAATCAATTAAAACCAAATAATATGCTTAAAAAACTACTATTAGTTTTTTTTGTTACTTGCAGTATTGCTTTATCAGCACAAGTTGCAGTAACAGGAAAAGTTTATGATGAGTACTTAGAGCCTTTTCCTAGCGCTTTAATAAATTCATTACAAGGTAAGACAACGTCAGATATTGATGGTAATTTTACGTTACCAGTAAAATCTGGCTTTCCTTTTTCAATTCAGGTTTCTGCTTTTGGGTATAAAACTGAAACTATAGAGATTACCTCTAAAGATCAAGAATTAAATATTATTTTAAAAGAAAATACAAGCTTAGATGAAGTAGTAATTTCAGCTTCAAGATCTCCAGAACGAGTTATTGAATCTCCAGTAACTATTGAAAGATTAGGTATTAACGACATTAAAAAAGGAACTTCAATTTCTTTTTATGATGGTGTAACCAACTTAAAAGGTATAACCTCTAGAGAAGCAAGTTACGGATTTAAATCTGTGAACTCACGTGGTTTTTCTAGTTTTGATAATACAAGATTTGTTCAATTAGTAGATGGAGTAGAAACTTCTATACCAGCGCTAAATTTCTCTGCAGGTAATATTGTAGGTTTATCAGAATTAGATGTAAAAGATGTTGAAATATTACCAGGAGCCTCTTCAGCCTTATATGGTGCAAACGCATTTAATGGTATTTTATTAATGCGAAGTAAAAACCCTTTTAAGTATGATGGAATCAGCACTTATTTTAAAACAGGTTTTATTGAGCAAGAACAGTCAGGTTCTGATCAGTTTTACGATGTGGGTATTAGAATGGCTCATAGATTTAGTGATTATTTTGCAGCAAAAGTTAACTTAACGGTATATAAAGCAGAAGAATGGCATGCAAATGATGATTCTAACACAACAGGTGTTGGTGGTGAGGTTATTGCAGGTAATAGAAATGATACACCAGATTATGATGGTGTAAATTTTTATGGTGATGAAGCAGCTTTTACATTACCAGGTATAGGTAGGGTTAGTAGAACAGGTTATGCAGAGACTGACTTATATGATTATGATGGTTATGGTTTAAAATTTGATGGATCCTTACACTTTAGACCAATGGGTAACGATAAATTAGAAATAGTTTACAATTCTCGTTTTTCTAAAGGAAATAATCTTTATCAAGCTGCAAACAGATTTTCACAAGAAGATTATTATGTAGAACAGCATAAACTAGAGGTGTTAGGTAAAAACTTTTTTGTCCGTGGATACTTTAATGGTAATGATGGAGGTGATAGAACGCATGATGTTCGATTTTTAGGTCTTGCATTAAATTCTAAGTATAATGATAATAGAACTTGGTTTGGTGAGTATGGAGCTGCATTTGCGGGTGGTGTTCCTGGAGTGACTCCAGGAAATGATGCATCAGCAAGAGCTTTTGCAGATAGAAATAGACTACAGCCAGGAACCGCAGCTTTTAATCAAGCTGTAGATGAAGCCGTTACAACACCTATTGCACAAGGTGGAGCAGGAGTTAAAGATGAAACAAGTTTTTACCACGCCGATGCTAACTATAATTTTAGAGATTTAATTAAATGGGGTGAAATACAAATAGGAGGTTCATACCGTAAATTTAATATTAACTCTCAAGGAACTCTATTTACAGATGAAAATAGTCCTATCGAATTCGATATGTATGGTATTTATTCGCAAATACAAAAAAAGTTTTTAGACGAACGTTTAAAATTTACAGGTTCTGTACGTTATGATAAATCATCTAATTTTGATGGTGATTTCTCTCCAAGGATAGCATTAAACTATTCAATTAAAGAAAATAAAATACTAAGAATTTCATACCAAACAGGTTTTAGAACACCTAGTACAATAGAGCAGTATTTTGGATTAAGATCTGGGCCTAATAAGTTTCTTCTCGGTACATCGTTAGATAATATCGAACGTTTTTCTGCGCAAGTAGATAACAGAGGAGCAGGATTTCCATCTAATACTACAATCACAGGTGCGCAAGTTTTTGAAAAAGCATTTATATTTGATAATGGTACACCTGTTAATGTTACTCCTACTGCTATTGAACCAGAAAGAGTTGCATCTTACGAATTAGGGTATAGAAGTATAGTTAATATTACTGATACTAATATCTTAGAATTAGACGTGAATGGTTACTATAACCAATATGATAACTTTGTAGCAACCAAAACAGTATTTGTGCCAAACTATGGTGAGGTAAATAATGGAGTTCCAAACGCAGATGCTTTAAGTGCTTTTGCTAATCAAGATGTTACTGAGTTTGCTTTAAATTCTAACACAACGGCAGATGTTCAATCATATGGTATTGGAGTTGGTGTTAATACAAAGCTATTTAGAACATTTGATTTTGGTGTAAATTATACTTTGAGTAAATTAATATTTGATCAAGACGAAGATCCTGAATTTGAGCCAGGTTTTAATACCCCTGAACATCAAGTAAAAGTAATGTTTGGAAATGAAAACTTATTTAATAATTTTGGGTTTAATATAAACGCTAGATGGCAAAATGAATTTTTATGGCAGTCAGGTTTCTTAAGCGGAAATGTTGATAGTAGAACAGTTTTAGATGCACAAATTAATTATAGAATTCCTTCATTAAAATCAAGACTTAAAGTTGGTGGTACTAACTTAACAAGAAAAGAGTATAATGTAGCGCCAGGATCTGGATTAATAGGTTCTATGTATTACGTTTCTTGGACGATAAATGATTAATTAGAAATACAATTATATAAAAAAGGGAGTGATTTAAATCACTCCCTTTTTTTTGCTTTTTAAGTCAGTTTTATTATTTAGCTAAAACATATTATTTATAACTATCTATTAGTTGAAAAGACAATTTGCGCCTTCTTATACTCAATTATTATTTATAAATGATTATGATTAATTATAGGTAGTTTGATTAAATAGAGCGTAAAGTAACTGATGTATTTATATAGTATATGTAAACATTGTTTGTATAAACTACATTTATTTATAGATAATAAAAAACCAGAAATATAAATCTCTGGTTTAATTATTTATAGTTGTATGTATTGTTATTGATTTAACTTATTTATGGAGTTATTTTTTACCTAAATCATTTATGATTCCTAATCGCTTTTTCCAATTCTTTTTAGCTAAGGTTTGTAGGTTTGCAACATTATCACTTTCATCCATAATTTCATGGCCTAATAAAGCCTCTATCACATCTTCCTGAGTAACTAATCCACTTACTGATCCATATTCATCAACAATTAAAGCAAGATGCTCTCGTTGTTCAATAAGTTTCTTAAATAGCCCAGGAATAGATAAATCTCTATCCGCAATAATAATATCTCTTTTGATTGATTTTATTGGCTCACTTCCTTTTTTATCAATTAAAGCTAATAAAAGTTGGTCTTTAAGTATGTAGCCAGTTATGTTATCGGGGTTTTTAGAATATACAGGGATTCTTGAAAAATTTAATAATTTATTATTTTCAAAAAAAGATACTATTGATTCATTTTCATCAGCAATTTTAATAACTGTACGAGGTGTCATAATATGTTTTGCCTGTATGTCTTTAAAGTTAAGCATGTTTCTTATTACATTACTTTCATTTTGCTGAAAAACGCCTTCTTGTTCAGCAATATCTGTCATTGCAGAAAAATCTTCCCTACTTAAAATACTCTCTCCATGGCCACTTTTACCGCCTATTAATTTAGTTGTTAATTGAAGAATCCATAAAACACCTGTCCATTTTAATGGAAATATCATTAACTTTAAAGCTGTTGTAGTAAAGCTAGCAAGTTGTTTCCAGTAGGTGGCACCTATGGTTTTAGGAATTATTTCTGAAGCTACTAATATTAATATTGTCATTGCAGCAGATACTAGAAAAACACCATAACCATCGTCGTTAAAGAGTTTTTTAGCTTCTGTACCTACCAATATAGCTCCTACTGTGTGAGCAAGTGTGTTTAATGTAAGAATTGCAATTAAAGGTTTGTCTACATCTTTTTTTAAGATTTCTAGTTGAGTAGCATAGCCAACACCTTCTTTCTTTTTTACATTTACAAACGTTGGTGTTACGCTAAGTAAAACTGCTTCTAATATAGAGCATATAAATGAGAAAAATATTGATACGGTTGCGTATATTAATAATAAAGTCATTGATATATATATTAAGCTAAAGTAAGAAAAAAAGAAAACCTTAAAGAGTTAACTCTTTAAGGTTTTCTTTTTTTTGAGCAGTTAAATATTAGAAGCCGTAATTTATTCCCAAACCAAATACTTCTCTTGTTTGAAAGCCTTCAAAGGCATTGTCATCATAAATAGCTTGCATAGATAGGTTAGCAGATAAATATTTATTTACTTTCATTACTATGTTTAATGTATAATCAATATCTACATTTTGAGCATCCTCTAGATAATTACTATATAGGTTTAAAATATTTTCAATGCTAACATTTTTCATGATTTCTGCCTTGTAATATCCACTAATAGAAGCACCTAATTCATATCTTGTACTTTCACCTTGTGCCACGCCGAAAGCTGGACCTAAAATAGTTAAATCACTATTAACTAATATTAACTTAGAAGTAGCAGGAGCAATGTTAACTTTTAGTTTATCAGATTTTTTCCACAACATACCTGGTCCAAACTGAAAATAAGCTGGAGAGAAGAAGTGAGAAGTCTGTATACCATCAATATCTGTAGAAGACATTTGTGTTTTAAAATTTAAAAAACCTGAATAGTACCAGTATTTAGACATTTTTTTACCAACTAAAGAATTTAACTCTAAACGGTCATCGGTTTTTTGGAGATCTTCTTCTTTTATTTTTGTTAATCCGTAAGAAGCAATTAATTTATTATCCCAAGTCCAATCATTTTTAGTATAGTTAAAGTCGTAATTTAAACTTAAAGTACCAGAGATGTTATTTACACCACCAGCTAACCAGTTGTTAAATGCAGATTGATTAAATAAGAAAGAAATGTTACCTTCTTTTTTCCATCCATCTTTGTTTTCTTCTTTTTTCTCTTCTTGAGCATTTATTGATAATGCACCAAATAAAATAGCTACTGCTAATAGTTTTTTCATTATAAAGTTTTTTTGAAGACGTAAAATTACATCTCTATTTTAATTTAGACAACGTTATTGTGAAAAAGTCACGTTTTATGAAAGATATAGTTTACTCCAAGTCCGAATATCTCTTTAAATTGTATTTTACTAGAAGCATCATCATCAATAATAGTGTGTAAACCAAGATTTGTAGATATGTAATCGTTTATTTTTACAATAAAGTTTAACTGATAATTAATATCAATATTAAAAGGCTTATCTAAATAGTCAGAATATACTGCGACAACGTTTTCTACGGTAATATCTTTCATGATTTCATGTTTAAAGTAGCCAGATAAATTGAATCCTAAACTAAAATTTATTTTCTCGCCTTTTTTAACACCATATTTCCCTGAGAACTTGCGTGAAACAAAGGTGTAACGAGCTGTTGCAGGTGCAATATTTATACGCTTTTCATCAGATTCTTTCCATAACATACCTGGACCAAAACTCCAATATGCAGGAGAAAAGAAATCGGAGATAGGTTTTTTGATGCCTTCCTTATATTCATAACCTCTGGTATACTGTGTTTTTAGGTTTGTAAAGAAAGATATAAACCAAAGTTTAGAAGTTTTTTTACCTAATAAAGAATTGTATTCAAAATTATCATCTGTTTTTCTTAAACCTTTTTCATTTATACGACTTAAACCATAACTTGTAGTTAATTTATTATCCCAGTTCCAATTATCTTTTTTATAATTAAAATCGTATTCAATTCCCATATTTCCAGCTATGGTATTGCTTCCTCCGGCAGACCAATTAGAGAAAGAGGATTGATTGAATAAAAAAGTGTATTTACCCGTTACGGTTAGCCTTTTAGGGATGCTATCTTTTTTTATTTCTTGGGAAAAAATATTAAAAGAACACGACACTAATAGTATTAGTAGTAGTTTTTTCATTAAAATGGAGTAAGATGAATATTTACTTCTTTCTAAATAACGGAACAGTTGAGCAAGCTTCACCAAACATGATGTTTTTTGCTACCGGTTTTAGTTTTTGTATTAAAAATGTATAAGCAGATGCCGGTATTGGTTTGTTTGTGCAACCTTTAATAATTACAGGTTTATCTTTGTATTGCGTACTATCTAACCCATTAATTAATTCTTGGTAAATAGTAGTTTCTAACAACTCTAAATTACCTACAACTATTTTCTCTGCAAATTCAGATAAATGTGCTGTTAATAATAAATACGCCCAAGAAGGTATAATAGCATCCGAAGAACATGTTAAGGCAATATAAGCGTCTTTATATTGGGACCAATCGTGATTTTTAACTTGTTCTCTAAAGTCTTTCTCACGAAGAATTAACTCTTCATATAACCAACTTTTAATATCAAAAACAATACGTTGTCCTTTTGGATAGTAATCTTCAAGGTCAATAGTAATTAATTTACTGGTTGCAATTTTGTTTATAATTTCTTCAGCCATATATTTTGAAACGTTATTGCAAATAAAAATGAAGCAATTTTTTAACAGATAGTTTCGTTTTTATTCGCAATGACAATTTTTTTAAAGCATTCCTAATTCTAACTT
>CAXHZZ010000058.1:0-13564 GCA_964021635.1 uncultured Tenacibaculum sp. | reverse complement strand
AATGAATGTTTTTAAAAAAACAAACAAAAACTTTTAGTTAATGCAAAAAACCTTATTAGTTTCGATAGTTGCGGTATCTACTCCTAATAAGGTTTATGCTAATATTTTAATTTGTAATCAAACCCGCAACAGATAACTACTTTGCAAATATAACGATTATTTTTTATAAAATCCGCATTTATCGATACAATTTAAACAGTTTCCAAAGTATGTTTTTTTATTTCTTTTGCTTACATAACATTTTTTACCTAAAAACTTTGTTTCTTTTATTTTAATAACACCATCTAAAACCATTTTGTTATTCTTATAAGTTCTAAAAACAGTATCTAAAACATCATATTTTTCAAATATATAATCTTGTATTTTACTAAATTCAAAACCTTTTTTATTATTTAAATTAAAATCAAAAGAAACACATCTTAAAACAGATACACAATATTTTTTCAACAATTTATATTGATTTATATTTCTTTCTAAATCATCATCAATAGCACTAATACTTGTATTTATGCAAACATTTAACTTTTTTAAATCAGATAAATTTTCTTTACTTAGTAAATTCCAATGTCTTGTTATTATTACAACTTGCTTATTAATTGGTTTTAGTTTCTTTAAAATACTTATTGTATGATCCCAATCTTCGGAAGGATCACCAGAGTTACCCATTCGAACAAAAGGAAAATCTAATTTATTTATTTTTTTTATTATGCTTTCTAGGTGTTTTTCGCTTGAAAAATCTCTTAAAACATTCTTGCTAAAGTCATAACCGTACTTCTTAGAAATCCTAGCCGCATAGCAATCACTAAAACATCCTTTTTCGTTTTTTAAAATACCAGTTTTGCAGCCCATTATAGGGTCTATAGTCCATATACCCCTACCATTCTCGGCAAGGGTAATTTTGTTAGTATATTCCCTCATTACAATCTTCCGATATTAGGGTATAATTCTTTTATCTTTTTCATATCACCCTTGTAAAAAACAAGTACTTTCTGTTCTGCTTTAGGTATTTTTCTAAAATGTAGGGTTCTTTTAGCTTGTGCGAATCTAGTAAACTCACTTTCTAAATAAACAGCTTTATTGTAAATATGTAAACCTTGTTCTTTAAAAAATATTTCATGATCTGCTTCCGCTCCAAGGTAAGCTCCCGAACCATCCCTACTATCACCAACAATAATAACAAAAAAACAATTATCATTTAATTTCTCAATAGTCTTTTTATAACCACTAAATAACGCTTCTCTAAAATTTTCGTAAGAACCTAAACTATCAATATCGCCCTCCACTTTGTTTCCATTTTCATCTACATAGTTTTCAATCCTGTAGTAAGGTGGGCAAGCGAAAGCTAAATCAAAATTTTCTTTAGGTTCATAAGTCGAACTATCCGCTTGAATCCATCTAGTTTTATAAAAATCAGAACATATTTTATTATTCGCATCGCATTGGTTTTGCCTAAGCTCTGTAGCTAAATATTCATAATCATAACTACCAGCTACATAACCCATTTGTACACCACCTCCAAAAGGGTTATATACTCTAAATCCTTTTTCAGGCATAAACAACCTTAATATTAATTCACAACTAGTAGGATCTAATACAGACGCGTTACCATTTGTAGATTTACCTGTTACAACATTAGAAAAACCACTAGAACCCTGCCAGCAACCTTTTCTAGTTGCAAATTTAGGATCAATTACACCGTGTTTTTCACCAGACTCCTCTATTCTCTTGTTCCACTCTCTTTTAATCTTTAACCAAAGACCGCTAGTAGAACGCCATATATTAGTCATTGATAAATGAGATAACTCTTTTAACCTTACGTCGCTTAATTCTCCATGTACTATATAATGCCAATCATTTTTAACCAGCCAAGTCTTAAAACCTAATTTCTTAAACACTTTAGGTGTTTCTAAATGATGTTTAGTAGATACGGTCATTATAATAGGGTAGTTAAAAGTGTTACATTCTATTATTTTATTAACCATCTTCAAATAAATACCCTCATCTGTTTTATCGGGGTACATTGAAGATTGCAAAAGACAAAACTCTTTAGCATCGTGGTTTATTTCAAAAGTAAAGAAACCACTAAAAACAGAGTTTATTTTTAAGATAATAGCAGAATGTATCTGCATATTCTTTCTTGCGGCTCTATGCGCAATTTTATCTTGTAATGCTAATTTTGTTACATCTTCTTCATAACCTGATCCAATAACAGAATCAACTTTTATTAACTCTATTGATTCCTTAAATAATTTAATTTGTTCATTCATTTTTTCAGTTTTTATATTAATAATACCGCAAATATATAAGTTTTTTTTTAAATAAATCTAATTAATAAAAATTTATTTGATTAAAACAAAATATTTGCGGTTATCTACTTTTAAGCGTCTATTGTTTTTTACGGTAATTTAAAAAGTAGTCCGTGTGGCTTATTTCGTTGTCTTTCTTAGGTATTACTTGGATTGAATAACCACTATAACAGTCGCCGAAATTGTGCTGAACCCATGAACTAGGCGGCGCAAAACTCATGAAATTACGATAGTCGAAATTATTACATTTATTAAACCCTATCTGATGCAAATCGCCTTTTTCAACGTGTATAAACTTACTTTTAATGTCATAAAATTTAATATAATCGTTAACAAAGTTTATCGTTTTGTCGTTTAATTGAAGTGGTAATCCTTTAAACATTTGTTTAGCGTCTTTTCCGTGGGTTAAAATAAAGCAATGATCGCCATAAAAACGATGCTCCATAAACCTAGATAACGTTTCAACTTTTACAACATCTTCACTATAAAGTAAATTAATTATTTTTTTAACGGTTAAATTAATAGTATGCCCGAAGTCGCCAGAATGATTATCGTTTATAACCTTTCTTAATATTATTTTTTTAGATACTTTAGATTCTATTAAACTACGTATAAACGATACTTTAACATCTACACACGTTTCGAAAACTTCGGCGTTTGTCATATTTTGAGGTAATTCGTGACCACCCCGAGTAGTAAAACCATTCCATCCGTCTTGCTCATCTCCTAAGTTATCCAATAAAAGTAAATCAAAAACACCGTGCGTATTATACTCCTTAATTACACTTTGAAAAACTTTATTATAAGACTTTTTATACACCTCAGCGTTGTATTCATATTTAAAAAGCCCGTTGCCTTTTGGGTTTGGTTCTAATCCGACGTGATCGTCGCTCGTAGTAACTTTTAACGCCTTTTTATTAGTTTTTAGACTATCTCTATTGATTATATTTTTAACGCCCTTATTTCTTTTAAAAACAGATTCTATTGTTTTTTCTATTGTTGCTATTGCGTTTCCTGAATCTAAGTCCTCATTTTCTTTAAACGAGATATTATACGTAGGAACTTTAGTATGTGTGCATAAACGCCAGTTCTTAATATCGCCACGGTTTAAACCATGAAAAGAACAAAACTCATCTATTGTCATTATTTTGCCCTCCTCAGTCCATGCGGTAAGATCAAAAGGCGTTTCTTTCATTCCGTTTGTTCTTATATCAATTACTTTTTTATAATCTTCATCGCTGATAACGTAGCGACTTTTTTTCTTACCCTTTTGCGGCGTGTTTATTTCTTTAATACCTAAAAATTGAGCTTCACTTGCGTACAAATAACGTCTTTTTTTCATGTTAGTTTTATTTATTGATTTTTAATATTTTTTGTAGTCTTTCAATTTCTTTGCATAATCTTGCTAACTTACCGAACCCGTAAATGTTAACAACGGATTCATAATATTTCTCTAAGTTCTTTAAATAATTATAATTGTAATGATAATCGCCTACTGTCATATTATTTTTTATTTATTAGTTTTAACTCTTTTTCGCTTTCTTCAATCCAAAGATCTATTACTACTTTACTTTTTTTTAAGTCGTTTAAAAACTCTCCTTTTCTTTCTGAACGCTCTAATCTTTTTACGATATCAAATAAATAAGGATTCCAATTTCTAGTTAATGCCACTTTGTAAAGTGTGCTAATTTCATTGTTGTAGTGCTTAGGTGTTTCCATTTAGTTTACTTTTTAATCTTTTTAAATACGATAATTCTTTATATATTAAAAGGTCGTTTAATTCTCTTAATATTTTATTTTTTTCTAATTCTAAATCTTTAAAACCGACTATATTATAAACGCTTTTTTGTAACTCTTTTACATCTTCTCTTATATTTTTATCAAAAACGATTAAATCTTTTACTTTCTTTTTCGCATATAAAACGGTTGCATGGTTTTTGCATTTATTTTCAGCACCTTTAAACAACCGACCTATATCGTAAGTAGTTACGTTTAAATTATTGTACATTAAGTACATTGCTATCTGTCTAGGAGTTGATACAATCCTTAAACGTGTGTTAATTGTGCAATCAACTTTGTAAAAATAGTTTACTAATTGTATTATTTCTTCACACTTTTTAATGTTACTTATGAATTCTAATTGTTTTTCATCCATTTTTGGATTATTAAATATTAATTAATATGTTTTTCTTTACTTCATTAACTACGTTGTAATCTTCTATTACACTATTATACGTATCTAAACATTTAATGTACAAGTCGTCCCATCTGGTATCGTATTTATTATTATGTATCTTTACGTATTGATAAATAGCTGAACGATGGCAATTTAAATAGTTTGCGATCTCTAAAGTGTCCATTTGTAATTCATTAATACATAGATTTGCAAATATAACTTTTGCACTTGCTTTTTTTCTGCATTTAGAAGCTAATTTAAACCCTGTAATAATTTCTACTATTTCTTTTATTGCTTTTAATCTGTATTCGTTGTATGTCATTTTTATTCGTTTTTTTTAATTAAACTATCTATTTTAGTCTTTTTTCATTATAGAAATCTCGTTATTAATGCTAATTGAAACACTTTTAGCCGCTTCCAGTATCTTTCTTGTCATTCTTAGTTCTGGCGTATTCTCATACGCTTCTGTTTGTCCTGCGGCGTTACTACCTTTAAAGTTATATACAATACTATTCCATTGCTCAAATGCTTCTATATTGTATTTAGTTAAAAAATAAATGTTTGAAGATAGTGATCGCTGCATTAATATTAATTTCTCTTTAGTTATAAATTCACCACTATTGTACGCTTGAACTATTTTGGTTATTTTGTCTAGTATTTCATCCATATTAAAAAGATACGTTAATACTATCCTTTCTGTATTTCCTTGGAAGTTTAGGAACCTCAACGCCGTAAGAATCGTAAATGCTGTCTTTACTTTTTTCCGATAACTTTAGCAACTCCTCACGTTCTTTAACTTTACTAGTTAAATCGCTATGTAAATCGTCTTTAGAGTAATCTAACGTATATCCGCCGCTTCTAGATACTGCTTTAACACCGAACGCTTCAAAGTCGTTAATTTGTCCTTTTAACTCCTTTTCAAGTTCTACAAATGTTTCTTTTAATCTAAGTGCCTGCGTATATAATTCATTTATATCATAATCGCCTGAATCAATTAATTTCTTTGCGAAATCGTTAGTACTCTTTTTTAACTCTTTTTTAGTAGGCAGGAAGTTGTTGGTGTTAACTTCCTGCTCTCTCATTATTAAAAATAAATCCTTGCTCATTTTATAGGTTTTTTAATTCTATTAATAGTTTTCTTTGTTCGTCAGTCATTTTACAGTTAGCTAAAAAGTAATTAATATGATCTTTATTTTTAGATTCTTTAACCGATTCTATTTGAGTTAGTGTTACTTCTTTTTTAATAGATTGAGCTTCCTTTTGTTTAAATTCTTCTGTCACTTCATTAAAATACCTTACATCATCAAATTTACCTAAAAATATATCTGCGTTAAAACCAAGTTTAGAAAGTGCTTTAGTTAAAGCGTCTGTTTCTAACTTTTTAGCATAATTATCGTCAATTTTAGAGTGTTTATTGTCTGTAAAAATCTTAATAGAGTTTGTTATTTCAAATTCACCCCCAGGAAAAAAGAAAGTAGCTTTAAAACCTACTAAACCTAATATAGTATTTATCACTTCTGTTTTTTTAGTATCCCAATCTTGCACGTGTTTAATTATTGGGGTGTTTGTTATAGAGTAGTCTATATTTATGTTTTTAAAACCCCATGTAACACCATAAGAACCAAACTTGTCAGTAGCATTTAATATTTGAAATTGTGGCGATATAGACGTTATATTATTTCCTCCTACTTTCGCTTTTTTTGTATACTTAGGGTTTGTTTTTTCAACACTATTCCAAAGTTCTAAATTGTTTTTCATGTTATTAGTTTTTATATGTTTTTGTTAATATCGTTGTACCATCCTATTTTCTCAATCAATCTATAAAGCTCTATTGATGTTTTAGCCCTTATATTTTCAAGTTCTTGCGGTTCGCTTTCTTTCCAATCATAAGGAACAAAACTGTAAAGTGTTGCCGTAAAATAACCATCTTTAAAGTTTATTTCGATTCTTTTATTCATCTTGTTTATTTTTTACGACAAAGTCCGTAACTGGAACACCCAATATCCTACTTGCTTTAAATAAAATCTCAATGTTTAAAGGTGTTTTTGTCTTTAGGTTTGTAATTGTTTGAGCGGAACAACCTAACATTTCTGCTATTACTTGGTTATTCATTCTTTTATTCGGATTATTTTCTTTGTACTTTTGATACCCTTTTTTAAAATCTACTGAAAATTCTTTACTCATATATTTATTTTTAAATGTTAGATGCTTTGTGACAATCTCTGCTGCAATACCCCTCGTGACTTATTAATGTATCACATTCGTAGCAGTTAAACTCGTTATCTTCTTGACTTAAAAAGTCGTTTAATTGTGTGTTTAAGTAGCTCATTTTTTTTTAGTTGTTTATAGTTACTTCTGAATGCCCTTTTATTAAAGTTATAAAATTTAAACCGTCGTACTTTTTAATAGTATAACCGTCGTTAAAAAGGCTCTTAATTAATTTCGTTTGTTTGATTGTAAAGTTTTCTACTAATATCATTTTTTTTCGTTTTTTAGTTTTTATAAATTGCTTTTGTTTCTTCACACGCTAGTTGATAACTATTGTTTTCTTTGTCACATACAACTCTAATAAGTTTTAAAAACAAATCATTGTCTTTAACTTGTAAAATTAAATCGTGAAACTCATTTGATAGTTGTACTTCTTCTTTTTTTAACTCTTGTAAATTTTTCATTTTTATAGTTTTTGTTTTAATTATATAGCAAATATACAATATATTTTTTAATATAAAACTATTTAGAGCAAAAAAAACCCCCTTAAATAAATAAGGAGGAAAAACTGCTATGAAAAAATGAACATGAAAAAGTATGTTTAAACTTGTTAAATTGTTCTATGTTATGTCCGACAGAATATAACTATTGCAAATATAACTAATATTTTTCAAATAAACTGAATTTAAAATCTAAAATCATTCCTTTGTCGTTTAAACCTATAGAATAAACGTGTCCTTTACGTGTTTGCACACCTATGTTTGCGTATGAACTTTCAGACAATGTAAAACCTGCTAAAACCCTGTATTTAGGCGTTACGTACTTAGTTATTTCGTTGTATCTAATCTCTTGCCTGTGTTTGGTATATTTAAAGGTTAAACTATCTAAAGTGCCAGTAGTTACCGCCGTTATTTCAGCATCCAAAATACTATCTTTAAACACCTCTTTATATTTACGTTTGGTTTTAGACTGTAATAACTCTCGTAAAATCGTAACACTATCGGCTTTTTTACCATATTTAATAGCTAAATCTTTGAATAGTTTTTTATACTTTATGTTATTGTCTACATAAATAGGTATTAAACTATCTTTTACGACTGTTTTAGTAATTGACGGTATAATCTTAACGACCTCAACTGTATCTATTCTCAAAACGCTTGTTTTCGCATTGAAAAATGTTTGTTTAAGGTTAAAAATAAGAAGTAATAAAACCACCGCGTAAACTATGTATTTAATGTATTTCATTTTAATTATAATTTAAGTATTGTTTAGGATCTACTAAAATACCATTTTTCCAAACTTGTATATGTATATGGTTTTTCATTTTCTTACCGTCTTTTCTTTTGCTGTTATGGTAACTTGCTATATCTAGGGCGTAGCCTACTCTTTCACCCTCGCAAACATACTGACCTACTTTTAAGTTATCGTGTTCTAAATACATTAACCATACCCTAAAAAAATCATTAGTTACCTCTACATACCTGAATTGCAAAGCGTTTGAATACGCATAACCTATTTTAGTAACAGTTCCGTTAATCATAGATACAACGCTTTCTCCTTTTGTAGATAAAACATCATGCCCTTTGTGTTTTCTTTTACCTCTTTTAGCCCCAAAATGACCGAATCCAGTAGGGTCATTACCTCTGTCTATTATTTTAATTAATGGGTTTATCATATAAAAATAATTGTATATGTTAAATATTATTGTATATTTGCAAAAGTTGTACGTCAGAAATACTACTTTAAAAATATACGGTTTCTTTAAACTTTTGTTTACGGTTACCGTTTTTTTATTTAACGGCTTTCATTACTAGCTATTTTATCTATTATATTTTTGTATTTCGTACTTACTTTTAAATCTATTTCGGTTAATTCTAATTGATTAAATGGTTTTTCGCTTTCGGTTGCAATACTCATGTACACAATAGCATCATCCTCTTCTGTTAAATGGTATCTTTTAACAAACTTTAAATAAGAGTGTGTTATTTGTTCGCTAAAGTATATGTTTTTTAACATACCCTTTTCCATCTTCATAGTGTCAATTAATAAATCGCTTTTATGCTCTAAATGATGCAACATGTCTATATAAGGTTGGTCTATTTCAACACCTTTAAACTCCTCATCTATTTGGAATCCGTCGTCTTTTTCGCCGAATAACGCATATACTTTTTTCGGCTCTACTTTTCCGTTTATTGCAACAAATACTAACACCCTAGTAGCTTTAGTTCTTTTAAAAATAACCTTAGTAACTCTTTCTAAGCTTCCGTAAAGGTTTAACTTCATTAAGTTAGATAGCAAACCTATATTAAATCCTGACGCTGTTTTTTCTTGTTTTAAAGCTATTATTTCTTCTCGTTGTTTCTTGTCTTTTCGATCCGTTTGATACTTGTAAAAAGAGAATAACAAAGTAAGAAAAGCAATTAGGGCGGTTAGTAGTGTTTCAATCATTAGGGGATTATTATAGTTTAATCTATTTTTTTACCTAGAATCTTTAATAACCATATTTTAGTTTCAGAAACTTTAAATAAAAAGCATATTAAACCTATTACTAATAAAGAAACAAAACGAATCAAATCGTTATCTTCTAAATACTTAACTACTGCCATTACTACAATTCCTAAACCTATTAAATTAGAAACTATATTTTTTAATCTATTACTCATATTATCTTAATTTTCGCCATCTAAAAGGTAAACCGTTTGTTAACCCCCCAAGTGCATTTATTACTATTCTGTTAACTACAAAAGTATTATTTATTACGGTTGTAGCGAAATAAAACTCATTAATTACATTTACAGTTGGTGTTATATAAATTACATCTCCATCAACTAAATTATTATCTGTTACGTTAACCGTAGGGCTTAAACCTACAAAATTACTTTCGCCCTCAACTCGTTTACCTATGTTAAATTCAATGTTTAAGTAATCTACAACATCACTAACATTACCTCCAGCTTGTGAACCGTCCTCTTTTTGAACGTCTGTAAATTCTAAATAAAAAGAATTAGATCCTGTTCCATTGTAAAGAATCTCTATATTATTACCGTCTGCAACCGCTACTAAACTACCTTTAGAAAATAACCTATCGTCATTCTCAAATACTATATTCTCCGTTTCATTGTCGTAAAAAATTCTCATTATTATATAGCTTTATGAGTTCTGTGAAGTTGTAATATTATATCGTAAATCTGCGTGTTACCTTGTCCGCTTTCTATTTTAATCAAACCGCCGTTAGCTATAAAAGTACCTAAACTATAAAAGTTAAAAGTAAAATAATAATCGTGAGCAGTTCCAGCACCTCTATTAAACCTAAACGACTTAGGAAATAATCTAGTAAAAGAACCTCCGATATCTATAAAAATAGTAGCATCTCCATTATTGCTACTGTTTTTACCTTTAAATTGAATACTCATTCCGTAGCCATCGCCAGACTCAGCTGGGGTTATCTTAGAACTTACCGCATCGTACAAATCAGTAACGCCTAAAGGTAATTGTGACTTAATCGTGTTAGTTAATCCATCTAAACTTATTACAGATGTTTGTCCTGAATTAGTTATAAGCGGATTAGCTTCTATGTAATTAGAATCACCATATTGCGCCCATCCTGTTACTGTATCAACCGCCCCCGCTTGGGCGCTAGACTTTCCCAGCGCTCCATCTAAATAATCAGACAATAGTTGAGCTGTTGCGTATGTGTTAGAAATAGGATTACCGTCTTTGTCGTTTATATCCGTAAACGGTATTAGATTCTTTTCGACCCATTGATTTAATCCTTTAAATGCAAAATCAGTAGAATCTAATCCTTTTCGCCTATGTAAGCAACTCTTTGCCGCCCCCTCGTATTGCCTGTTATTATCTAATTCGTCAATCAGATACAAAATGTTGCCGTTAATGTATAATCTGTACGCCATTGTTTATGTATGTTTAAATTTCTGTATATTCTAAAAATTGGTAATCGCTACCATCAAATTCTCCGCTTGATTGGTTGTATGTTCCGAAATTATTTAAGTCACCGCCTAAAAACTTGGCGCTACTTATAAATAAATTATACCCGTTGCTTCTTATTACTGCATTTGCTATGAAGTCATTTACTTGAAGATTAACACCTGTATTTTTAACCGAACCGTTATAACCTTTTATAAATCTAAAAATAGTATCGTTAATAGTTATAAAGTTACCTCCTGTAGATATTAGTATTCTTTCTAGTCTGTCTGTTGATGGGTTGTAAACTATATTAAATTCCGTTCCGCTTGGGTTCACTAACACGGGTAATTCATCGCCCTCTCTTGAATTGTTTAAATACGATAAAATTCTTTCTTCTGTTGTTGCCATTATACTATTTTGTTAAAAGAAGTCCTTTACCACTTCCGCTTATTTTTATAGGTGTTCCATTTGGTAATACAATACTACCGTCGCTCGATATGTTAGTAAATGCGTAATTACTTCTAACGAACTGTATTGTCGTCTTATAAACATTGCTCGTACCTATTCTTTCTACTTCTAGTTCGCTGTTTTTCAATAAAGACAATCCATTAAGAAAAATCCTATCGTTTGAAACAGCTAAACCCATTTTGCGAACCATTCCTAATGGTACATTTCTGCATTCTAAAGAGTATAAATCTCTATAGGTACTTTCGATGTTAACAGCGTTTGTGTCTGTTAAATAAACATCTTGAGTGTCGTTGGGTAAGTATGTTAAGCTAATATCGTAAGGTATTCTAATCTTATTAATTATACCGGTAGAATAATTAGTTTCGTTGTTTTCGCTATTGTAATACTGTAGTAAATATGTTCTAAATTGAACGTCTGAAACATTAAACCATTCAGTAATAAAGTTTACACTATCATAGTTTAAATCATTAGCCGAATAAGTTATATAATAGTCGCCATCTAAGGTGTTTAAATCTAAACTAAACTCGTAAACCTCATAATCTAAAACATCATAAACCGAAGTACCTCTAACTGTTTGGTTTAATTCTATAGGGAAACCAGCTACAGTAGATTCAATTACTAAAGTTTCAATACCATCGTAATAATCTATATTAGTGACCTTATACCATCCTGCACCCTCTATTTGTATATAGTCCTCTACATTCATAAAATCAGGTAAATCAGAACCTAAGTTATAACTACCATTTACCGAAAGTGTATCAGGATTATAAGTATCACCTACTTTATATTGAACTCCGACAAATGAACTACCTAAATAGTTTACTGGTAAAAGTGAAACATCTCTAACATCTGTTATATTAAAGTTTTCAGTTTTTTGTTCTGGTATTATTTCAGATTCGTTGCCATCGCAATCAACTAGATTTATTAATACGTTTGAGTAGTTACTCTTATATTGCTGAGTTATTATACCGTCCTTTTTTTGGAATAATTGCTTAAAATTCCTTCTATTTATATCGCTTTCTTCTTCATAGCTTAAAGTGTTAGTAGGGTTTTTAAAAACAGAAACCTCATCTATAACCTCTCTTTTTACAGTTATTAAACTGTTTTGTTCTGAAACCTCAAAAAAAGCATCTCTATCGAAGAAATTAGGAGTAAATTCCTCTATTTCAAAATCTAAAGAGGTGCTACATCCTAAAGAATCTTTTATGTAAATAGTGTAATTACCTTCATCTAGTCCGCTAAAAGAACTCGAATTGTAATAAGTTACATTGTCTAAAGAATATTGATAATTAAAATCTGCGGTTTTGCCATTTAACAAAGAAACATTAACAGACCCGCCAGATGGATTTGTAAAAACATCTAATTTAAAAGCTGCGGAATTAGTTATAGGCACATAAATACTCTCAGAGTCGCTGCTTTCACCATCATTAACAGAAATAATTACATTATCTATGCTATCTCTTGAAACGCCTGTAATTGTAAAAGGATTAGTATTAACAGCTTGTACAATTGGGCTGGTTATCTCAGTAACTTGTATATTAGTTGTTATTGTTAAATCAAATAACCCACACGGATTAGAACCGTTCTCAGACAAAGAAATGTTATCTATTTTTACAAACTCTGTAAACGGTGTATTTTCTATAGTAGTAGTTATATCTCCTAATGTATTATTCTGAACTATAGTAAATTCACTATTACCGATATTATCTAAAACCTCAATTTCTGAATCAATGTAATTAGCAGTAACATCATATCTACCAGTAGCGTTATAAACGTTATTAAGTCTTTGAACTACATTATTTATATCTCGATTAATATGACCTGTAACAACAAAAGAAAATCCAGCCAAACCAAAACTAAAGTCTATTAATACAGATGGCGTGTTGCTATCTTGAATTTGTAATATATCGCCTTCAGAAGCGGGTGCGTTAAATTTTATTATAATTCTACTACTCATCTATATTGCTTTTAATAACTTCCATTTACCCTGCTTATTAGGTTTTAAGTCAAATAAATAACCGTACTCTTTTCTGTTAAACTCATTAATAAACGATATTTTAAAGTACGTGTTCGGTATATTTCTGCCGCTTACATCTGTAAAACCATTAATTTGTTCTAATAAATCAAAAGTTAACGGATATTCGAACTCAATCCACTCATTTACAAATATAGCATTTTCTAGCGTATTTATTTGATAGTTTCCGTTCTCTTTTTTCTCTTCTTCTCCTACCTTTTTTGTGATTAGCTCGCTGTTACCTCTTGTATTTGAATATCTTATAAATTTATCCGTAAACTTAGTAAATGCAGAATTTAAAAACCAAAAATGTCGGCTCATGTTTCTAAATGGCGTTATCCTTAAACCCGTAACAGTATCAGGACTAAATACATTCTTAGGTGCTTCTTCATAGTCATCTTGCCAAGTTCTCTCTTCAAATACACTTGTACCCGACTCTTTTAAATCTAAGTTAAATATAGTTTTATC
>CAXHZZ010000057.1:0-13968 GCA_964021635.1 uncultured Tenacibaculum sp. | reverse complement strand
AACCGGTGACCTCATCCCTACCAAGGATGCGCTCTACCAACTGAGCTACACCGGCCTGGATAATTATTATAGAGCGAAAGACCAGGTTCGAACTGGCGACATTCAGCTTGGAAGGCTGACGCTCTACCAACTGAGCTACTTTCGCGTATTTTTAAAACCTTTCATTAATAATCAAAAGTTGAAGCTTGATATATTAATTAATCAGTTTTAAAAAAGTGGGGAGAGCAGGATTCGAACCTGCGAAGTCGTAAGACAACGGAGTTACAGTCCGTCCCAGTTGGCCGCTTTGGTATCTCCCCTTTGGTAATTTAAAACTATGTTAAAGAACTTTCTTTATTATGAGCCGATGAGAGGACTCGAACCTCCGACCTGCTGATTACAAATCAGCTGCTCTAGCCAGCTGAGCTACATCGGCTTTTTATTGTCATAAAAAAACAATCCGCTATTTCTAACGGATTGCAAATGTATAAAGTAATTTTTATATTCTAAAGCTTTTTTAGATTATTTTTTATCTTTTTATGACACTAATGAATCTCTATGCTTTTCTTTTGATTTTTTTAAACTTCTTTTTAATGAGTCAACAGCAATATTTACACCCTCTTCAAAGGTTTTGTTTTGTTTTTTTACCATTAATTCACTTCCTGGTATATTTATTTTTATTTCTGTAATCTTATTTTCTTTTTCACTTGTTTTTTGAACTTTTAAAAAAACCTCTACATCGACAATCTTATCATGAAACTTCTCTAAACCTCCTATCTTCTTTTCAATGTAATCTATTAAACTTTTATCTGCTGTAAAGTTTACTGACTGCGTGAATACTTTCATAATTTTTTAAATCTTTATTTTGACCCTCTAGGGTGAGCCTTATTAAACACTTTCTTTATCTGCTCCAAGCTATTATGCGTATACACTTGGGTAGCGGCTAAACTTGAATGCCCTAGTAATTCTTTAACCGAATTTAACGACGCACCATTATTAAGTAAATGTGTTGCAAAAGCATGCCGCAATATATGCGGACTCTTTTTTGCTTTTGTAGACACTTTACTAAAGTACAAATTAATTACTCGGTACACAAGAGTTTCATAAATTTTAACCCCTTTTTGGGTTATCAAAAGCTCCTCTACTGCATTTGTTTTTTCTTCTTTTTTTAACGCTAAATACTGATTTAAAGTAACTAACACAGATGGCAACAAGACTACAAACCTTTCTTTATTTCTTTTCCCTAAAACTTTAATTAATTGCTTATTTAGATCGATATCTTTTTCTTTGATATTAATCAACTCTATTCTTCGCATACCTGTTGAATAAAGCAACTCTATAATAAGTCTATTTCTTACTGATACAAAATCTGTTTCTTGATTTAAAACAGCCAATACTTGTTGTATTTCTTTTTCATCAAAAGGTGATTGTATTTTTTTTTGAACTTTTAGTGCTTTGTGTTTGGCTAATGGGTTAACCACAACTTCTTTTATCTTTTGTAAAAATGTATAAAAAGTTTTTAAAGAACTTATCTTTCTATTTATACTTCTATTTGATATTTGCTTATCAACAAGACTCACTATCCATGTTCTAATTTGATTGTAATGAATTGACTTTAATTCTTCTTGTTCAAATTCAGCCACACAAAAATCTTTAAATGCTACAATATCGGTTCGGTACGCATTTATGGTGTTTATAGAGTAGTTTTTTTCGTGCTCTAAATATTTTAAGAAAGCTGCAACAAGCATTGGTTTTGTTTTTACTGAAATAAATATACAAAAAAACCTGTATTGATTAATCAATACAGGTTTTATATTACTCTTTATAAACTATTACTAGCTTACTTCTTCTTTCGTTCTTAATCCTTGAACGTAAGACGCTTTTTTCATTTGAGCACGTTTAACGACAGATGGTTTGTTAAACTGTTTTTTGTCGCGTAATTGTCTTAAGATTTTTACGTCTCTGAACTTTCGCTTATAACGTTTTAACGCTCTATCGATATTCTCTCCTTCTTTAATTGGAATAATTAACATGTGTTAGCACCTCCCTTCATTGTAGTCTCTAAATTTTTATTTTTAGGACTGCAAATGTACTGAGTCTTTTTTAATTAACAATTAATTTTTCACTTATTTTAAAGTTAACTATCGCATTAGCGATTGAAACGGCATCCTTTTTTATTTTTTTATAAAAAAGATATAGTGTAAAGCGCGACCTGAAAGGGAATGCCCAAAATATCTTTTATATCGTAATTAATAAATTAGGTTGCTGGTTTGTATTCTTTTTTGTCGATTATCATTTTTGCGATAATTTCTTTCAAGATTTCAGAAGTACCTCCACCAATTGGTCCTAAACGGCTATCTCTTAATAAACGTGCTAACGGATATTCTTCCATATAACCATAACCACCTAATAATTGTAAAGCGTCGTAAATAACCTCATCTGCCATTTTTGTAGATAGCATTTTACTCATACTTGCTTCTTTTACCACATAAACTCCTTCGTTTAGCCTCTTTGTGATTGAATAGTTATATTCTCTACACATATCTACTTTAGAAGCCATTTCAGCAACTTTATGACGTAACGCTTGAAACTTATCTAACGTTTTACCAAAAGCTTCTCTCTCACTCATATATGTTATCACATAATCTACAGCAAACTCGGCTCTTGCATGTGCATTGATAGCCATTATTAAACGTTCTAAAGCAAAATGCTGCATTATATAAGGAAAACCTTTTCCTTCCTCACCCATTAAGTTCTCTGCAGGGATTACTACGTTATCAAATGCAATTTCTGCTGTATCTGATGCTCTCCAACCTAACTTATCTAACTTGGTTGATGAGATTCCTGGTGTATTTCTATCTACTAATAGAATACTCATTCCTTTATGCTTATCTTCTGGATTTGTTTTTGCAGCAACTACTAGGTAATCAGAATACACACCGTTTGTAATAAATGTTTTAGACCCGTTAATTACATAAGTATCTCCTTTTTTAATTGCTGTAGTTCTCATACCAGCAACATCACTACCACCAAAAGGCTCAGAAATACATAAACACCCTATCAAATCTCCGTTAATACTCGGAGTTAAATACTCTTTTTTAATTCTATCATCTCCTTCTTTATTTAAGTGTGTCATTGCTAAGTAAGCATGTGCCCACATATTTGCTGCAAAACCACCTGAGTTTACTTTTTGTAATTCTTCTAAAAAAATTACAGTATAAAAAAGGTCTAAACCTAAACCACCGTATTCTTCTGGTTGGTTTAGTCCGAAATAACCCATTTCTCCAAATTTCTTCCAGATGAAACGCTCAACAGTTCCGTCTTTCTCCCACTTATTTATATGAGGAACAACTTCTTTTTGTAAAAAGTCTTTAAAACTTTGTCGAAAAAAGTCGTGCTCTTCAGTAAAGTACATACTATTCATAATTATATATTCTGTTTGTTGTTTGTTTATTTTGCTTTCAAATATAAAACTATTCTGTCATATTTTTGAACAGGAAAACCGTCTATATTTTTTATTTCTATTATATTTTGTAGTTCAGCTACCTCATCTCTATATTCAAAAATTTTTTTACAGAGATCGTAATCGATATATGGATTTTTTAAAACTTCCTTAAAAGTAGCCGTATTTATATTTATTTTTTGAATTTGTGGTTTTTGATAAATTTTAAATTTTGCTATAACCTTATCTATAGTCAATTTATCAACACCCCAAATTTCATATAATTGTGTTGTAAATGTAAACCCTTGTAGTTTCTTTCTATACTTTACAATTCGTTTAGAAATTACTTCACCAACACCATTAATGGTTTCAAAATCTTGTTGTATCGCTTTATTTAAATCATCAGTTGTTACCGTAGCTTTTTTATTCGGTATCTCTTTATACACTGAGTTAACTTTTGATTTATTATTTGCTACTAACTTATTACGTTTTACAACCCAATCTGGGAATTTAAAATAAGGTGAAATCTTATTTAATAAACTGTCTGATACTTTTGTTATTTTTTGAAATTCTTGTACTGAGTTTACGAATTTACGTTGCGCACGGTAGGCATGTAATCTATCAATTTCTTGGAGAGACATTCCTAATTGTTCTCCTTTAGAGTCTGTAATATAATTAGGGTTGAAAGGATAAATTTTAGGCTTGCTTTTTGCTAGCTCAACAGTCTTTAAACTATCTATTTGTTGCTGAAAAATTAGTAACTCTTTTGAACTTGTATCAATTATTGATTCCGAAGAAAAATCTGAAAAGAAATAAACAAACTGAAGAATAACTATAATAAGCATCAAAAAGAAAATCCCATTTCTTTGGCGTTTATTATACCAGAAATGGGATTTAAATATTTTCATTTTAAAAAATTTTACATGTGATCATTCACATCTACGGCACCATCTTCAATTGCTTCCTCTTTCTTATTAATGGCATTCGTATACTTAACTAACTCTTTTTTAATAACTGGAGATAACATAATTACACCTATAATATTTGGCACAACCATTGCAAAAATCATTGCATCAGAGAAATCGATTACAGCTCCTAAACTAATTGAAGCACCAACAACTACAAACATTAAAAATAAAATCTTGTATACTAAATCAGTAATTTTTCCTTTACCGAATAAAAATTTCCATCCTTGCATACCATAATAAGACCATGAAATCATTGTAGAGAATGCGAATAAGATTACTGCAATTGTTAATACAATTGAGAAGTGCGGTATTACAGAATCAAATGCTACTGCTGTTAACTCTACTCCTTCCTTAATTTCAACACCATATTGCATAAATTGTCCGTCAAAATTAGTAATAATAATAACTAAAGCTGTCATTGTACAAATAACAACTGTATCTACAAATGGTTCTAATAAGGCTACAATACCTTCACTAGCTGGATATTTTGTACGTACTGCTGAATGCGCAATTGCGGCTGAACCTACACCTGCTTCGTTTGAAAATGCACCTCTTCTAATACCTTGAATCATTACTCCTATTAAACCACCCGCAATTCCTAATCCAGAAAAAGCTCCTTCAAATATCAATACAAAAGCATCATCAATTAATGAAAAATTAGCAAATAAAATAATTACGGCTGCTAATACATATATACCTGCCATAAAAGGCACAACTTTTTCTGTTACAGAAGCAATTCTTTTTATTCCTCCAATAATAACAACCGCCACTAAAGCTGCCATTACTAAACCAAAATACATTCCTGCATTAGGGCCTGTTAATTCAAATAATTTTGTAAACTGAGCTGCTGCTTGATTAGCTTGAAACATGTTTCCACCCCCAAAAGAACCTCCAATAACGAATACAGCAAATAAAACAGCTAATACTTTACCTAAGCCTCCTGCTCCTTTTTCCTTTAATCCTTTTGTTAAATAATACATCGGGCCTCCGTATACTGTACCATCTTCACCCACATCTCTATACTTAACACCTAAAGTACACTCTGCAAATTTAGAAGCCATACCTAATAAACCAGCCACAATCATCCAAAAAGTTGCCCCAGGACCACCAATAGATAGCGCCACTGCAACACCGGCAATATTACCTAAACCAACTGTTGCAGACAAAGCTGCTGTTAATGCCTGAAAGTGAGAAACTTCCCCATCAGCTCCTTCGTCTTTTATAGTTTCAAAAACATCTCCTCCTGGTGTTTGGTCTCCGTATAGTTTATCTACACCATGCTTTTCAATATCTTCATATTTACCTCTAACAACCTGAATTGCTGTTGTAAAACCAGTAAAATTTATAAATCTAAAATAAAACGTAAAGTATAAAGCACCTCCTACTAACACTATAAGTACCCAAGGTATTTGAAAGGTCTCTGAAAATGGAATTTCATAAAATATAGCTTTTACGAACCAGCCTGTATAATCTTTAAAAATTGTGTCAATCTTATCTGTAGTACTGCTTTGCGCAAATGTTAACAACGGTGTTATTAGTAATAACAACGTAAGAAGTCTTTTCTTCATAATAAATATGTTAGTTTTTATATTTTGTAACCCGCAATATCTTAAAAAAATGAACTTACAACAAGTTTTAAGCGTTAAAAGTATTTTTTAAGTTAGTTTTTCTTTAATTTTTTGCAAATCTTCTAGAAAAGACTTCGGATAAAAGTTTAATTCAGATTTAGTTTTTGATAAATTGAATCCGGTTTTTGCAGGTCTTATTGCTTTTTGATTTAAATCAGTTGTTACTATCGGTTTAATTAAACTTTTATCTAATTTAAAAACGTCTGCTATTTGCTGTGCTATTTCATATATACTTAATAAGGTGTTTGATGAAATATTAAAAACACCAATAGCCTTTTTATCTATTGCTAATACACATGCTTGTGCTAAATCAGCTACATGTGTTGGCATACGAAACTGATCTTTAACAATTGTAATTTCTTTTTTATCCTCTAAACTCTTCTTTACCCATAATACAATATTACTTCGTGTCATATCAAACACTTTACCGTATACTAAAATAGTGCGAAGAATTGTATAGTTTATTTTAGAGGCTGTTAAAATATTTTCTGATTTCAATTTAGATACTCCGTAATAGTTTAACGGATTTGGAGTATCGTTTTCTTTATAAGGGCCATTTTTTCCATCAAATATAAAATCGGTAGATATATGTATTAAATGTGTGTTGTTTATTTCTGAATATTCTTTTAAAGACTCTACAACATCAATATTTAATTGATCACATGCTTCTTTATTATCTTCACAAGCATCAACATTAGTCATTGCTGCGGTGTTAACAATAACATCCGGCTTGCATTCTGTTAGCTTTTTAATAAAAATATCTTTATCGGTAACATCAATAGAAATGTAGCTAAAATCTGCTCTACCACTTCTATTTTCACCTCTAGAAAATCCGGTTACAGTATATTTTTCTTTATCATTTAATAAAAGACTTACTAAAGTTTGGCCCAATAAACCATTACTGCCAGTAACAACTATATTTTTCATTAAAACAATTCTCTTAATTTAATTATTTGCTCTGGGCGACCTAAAACAATTAAGTTTGCACCGGCTGTTAATTTTACTGAAGCATCTGGATTTATGATGTATTCTTTATCTGTAGTTCGATAACCAATGACAGTGCAACCTGTTTTTTTACGTAAATCTAAATCTAATATTGTTCTATTTAAATATTCTTTTGGTAAATTATTTATTGATATTTCTTCGAGGTTTGCTGTAGTATCTGCTTCAATAGTTAACCTATCAACAAACTCTATAACATCTGGTGTAACCACTAAAGAGGCCATGTGCGCACCACCTAATTTATCGGGCATAATTACATTATCTGCTCCTGCAATTTTAAGTTTACTATTAGAGGTTTCTTTAGATGCCCTGCTTATTATTTTACATTTTTTATTTAACTGGCTTGCTGTTAACACCACAAATAAATTATCAGCATCCGAAGGTAAAACTGTAATTAAATTAGCTGCATTTAATATACCAGCCTTTAGTAACGTTTCATCAGTGGTTGCATCGCCTTCAATATTTAATATTCCCTTTTCATCTAATTGTTTAATTATATCTTCATGCTTTTCTATAATAACAACATCTTTATTATAACTTTTTAATTTAGATACTGCTTGCTTTCCGTTTCTACCAAAACCGCAAACAATCGTATGTCCTTCTAATTTTTCTATTTTTTTTTGCACTCTTTTAATTTTAAGTTGACGAAAAAACTGACCGCTTATTAAATATTCAGAAAATGATGATACAGCATAACCAAAAATAAATAAACTAGATAATATTAAACTAATTGTAAATATTTTTTCTCCAGTACCAAAAGGATGAACTTCACCAAAACCAATAGTAGTTATGGTAATTATTGTCATATACAAAGCATCAATAAAAGAATAATTGAATAATATTAAATACCCTCCTACTCCTATTGATAAAATTAAAACTGAAAACAAGATTGCTTTGTATAATCTTGATTTAAATACGGTATTTATCATAAATCGAAAACAGATGATCTTTTTGTATAAATAAAATCTTTTAATTTTAATACAAATGCTAAAGTTAAATAAAACCCAAATGACAAACCAACGGTAAAAAAAGTAACATAAATAAAATATATACGAACACTTTTAGCCCTAATACCAAGTTTATCTGCCAATCTCGAGAACACACCAAAACCATGACGCTCAAAAAAATGTCGCGCAGAATGAATAAAACTCATAATTATCTTATTTTCATTGCAAGATACCAATTTACAATCATTTGTTTACAACATCGGCTTTAAAATAACTTTGGTTTTGGTAACTTTGCTTTTTTCGTAAAAATCTTACTTTGAAAGAACAAGAGTACATAGAAGTATACGGAGCAAGAGCTCACAATTTAAAAAACATCGATGTAAAAATTCCTCGTGAAAAACTGGTAGTCATTACCGGTTTAAGCGGAAGTGGAAAATCATCACTAGCTTTCGACACTATCTATGCTGAGGGTCAGCGCAGATATATTGAAACCTTCTCTGCGTATGCTCGTCAGTTTTTAGGCGGATTAGAAAGGCCTGATGTTGATAAAATTGATGGATTATCGCCCGTAATTTCTATCGAACAAAAGACAACTAATAAAAGTCCGCGTTCTACTGTTGGAACTATTACCGAGATATACGATTTTCTTCGTTTACTCTTTTCTCGTGCCTCGGATGCATATTCGTACAATACAAACGAGAAAATGGTAAGTTATTCTGATGAACAAATCAGACAACTTATTTTAAAAGATTTTAAAGATAAACGCATCGCAGTTCTTGCGCCTTTAATTAAATCTAGAAAAGGGCATTATCGCGAGCTTTTCGAACAAATTTCTAAACAAGGTTTTGTACGTGTTCGTGTAGACGGAGAGATAAAAGAAATTGTAAAAGGAATGAAACTTGATCGATATAAAACTCACGATATTGAAGTGGTTATCGATCGTTTAATTGTAAACGAAAAATCAGAAAAACGTTTAGAAGAAACTATAAAAACAGCTTTATATACTGGTAATAATATTTTAATGGTGGTTGATGTTGACGATGAAAAACCACGCTATTTTAGTCGCGAGTTAATGTGTCCTACAACCGGAATTGCATACCCGAATCCTGAACCAAATACATTTTCATTTAACTCGCCAAGAGGTGCTTGTTCTAATTGTAACGGCCTAGGTATTACCAATGAAATTAACGAGAAAAAAGTAATTCCAGATCATACTATCTCTATTAAAAAAGGTGGAATTATTCCTTTAGGAGAACAA
The DNA here is from genome assembly GCA_964021635.1 of uncultured Tenacibaculum sp. Lineage (GTDB taxonomy): Bacteria > Bacteroidota > Bacteroidia > Flavobacteriales > Flavobacteriaceae > Polaribacter. The sequence continues at coordinate 4,744 of CAXHZZ010000057.1, read as the reverse complement.
AAAAGTAGTTGGATTTTTAAACAATTACAAACTATTGCCGATAGACACAATTTTAAACTTACCGACCCGATAAATAAAATTCCGCAAGGTGCGATGCATATTATTTTACACGGTGGTAATGATAAATTTGAAATCAACTCTAAAGATCTTGGTGTAACTAGAAATTACGAAATAGATTTTGAAGGGATTATTGCTTTTATCGATAATCAATATAAAAATGCAGAAAGCACTTCTATAAAACGCTGGGCAAAAGACTTTATGGATGAAGTTAGCTGTGCTGTTTGTGAAGGTAAAAGACTAAAAAAAGAAGCGCTTCATTTTAAAGTTGTTGATAAAAACATTAGTGATTTAGCACAAATGGATGTTACCGAGCTAGCTACTTGGTTTAAAAATATTGAAAGTAGCCTTTCTGAAAAACAATTAATAATTGCATCTGAAATATTAAAAGAAATTAGAACTAGAATTCAGTTTTTATTAGATGTTGGGTTAGATTATTTAACTTTAGACAGAACTTCTAAATCACTTTCTGGTGGAGAAGCGCAACGAATTAGATTAGCAACACAAATTGGCTCACAATTAGTTGGCGTTTTATATATTTTAGATGAGCCAAGTATTGGTTTACATCAGCGAGACAACGAAAAACTAATAAAATCACTTATTAAATTACGTGATGTTGGTAATTCAGTTTTAGTTGTAGAACACGACAAAGACATGATTGAACAAGCCGATTTTGTTTTCGATATTGGTCCGGGTGCAGGTGTTCACGGAGGTGAAATTGTAAGCGCAGGAACTTTTGAAGATTTAAAATCGCACGATACTTTAACTGCCGACTATTTAACAGGAAGAAAAGAAATTGCTGTTCCGAAAGAAAGAAGAGCAGGAAACGGAAATTTTATTAAACTATCCGGGGCATCAGGAAACAACTTAAAAAATGTATCCGTAGAGTTTCCTTTAGGGCAAATGATTTGTGTTACCGGAGTTTCTGGTAGCGGAAAATCTACCTTAATAAACGAAACATTATATCCTATTTTAAATGCTCATATTTATCGTGGCGTTAAAAAACCAATGCCTTATAAGAAGATTGAAGGTTTAGAGCATATCGATAAAGTAATTGATATTGATCAATCTCCTATTGGTAGAACTCCACGTTCAAATCCGGCAACATACACAGGTACTTTTGGTGAAATTCGTAGCTTATTTGCTAAAACTCCAGAAGCTGCAATTCGCGGTTACAAACCTGGTCGTTTTAGTTTTAATGTAAAAGGAGGTCGTTGTGAAACTTGCCAAGGAGGCGGAGTTCGTGTTATTGAAATGAACTTTTTACCAGATGTTCAGGTAGAGTGCGAAACCTGCCAAGGAAAACGTTTTAACAGAGAAACATTAGAGATTCGCTACAAAGGAAAATCTATTTCTGACATTTTAGAAATGACAATTAATGAAGCTACCAATTTCTTTGAGCATATTCCTAAAATATATCGCAAACTAAAAACAATTAAAGATGTTGGTTTAGGGTATATTACTTTAGGGCAACAATCTACCACACTATCAGGAGGAGAAGCTCAACGTATAAAATTAGCATCAGAATTATCGAAAAGAGACACCGGAAACACTTTTTATATTTTAGATGAACCTACCACAGGTTTACATTTTGAAGATATTCGTGTTTTAATGGATGTTTTAAATGAATTAGCCAACAAAGGTAATACCGTATTAATTATTGAACATAATATGGATGTAATTAAACTTGCCGATTATATTATTGATATCGGTATGGAAGGCGGTAAAAACGGTGGTAATGTTTTAACCACGGGATCTCCTGAAAAAGTAGCGAAACATAAAACAAGTTATACTGCTAAGTTTTTAAAGAAAGAGCTTTAATAAATACTTATTACATGTCTTTTAAAATAATAAAAACAAGTAATAAGTAACAAGTTTATTTGTCTTTTTTGCAATGACTAACGATCTAACTTACCTAATAATTCTTCGGTCTCTTTATATATAAAATATTTATTCCTAATAATAAACTCTAATTGTTTTTTGGCCTCATTTAATTTTTTTTAAATAGTTTTTATTCAAAAAACTAAATCACTAATAAACCAACATATACGTATTAAATATGTTAACAAAATGTTAACAAAAATAGGGTTAACCCTATTCTTCTAATGGTTAACCCTAATCGTCTAATAGGGTTATTGGGTATTGACAAAGTATTGTTTTTAATTTATGTTTACAACATAAAAATTGCTTTTACACAAGTTGTATCCCATATGGAAAAAGAAAAGAAAACTGTTTTAATTATTGACGGCTGTCCTTTAATAGGCGAAGCATACAAAAGTATAATTAACTCAATAAACAAAAAAGATAACTATCGTTTAGAAATAAATTTATCAAACTGCCCTTATGAGGGGAATGAAATAATTAATAAAATTGTCGAAAAAGAAATTACGCTAGATCTGTTAATTTTAGAATTAAAATTTTCTCTTAATACCTGTAAAAAAAATATCTCTGGCGAAGACATTGCTAATTACGCAAGGAAAAAACTACCAAACACAAAGATTATAATTTCTACGAGATCAGATGATAACTTTAGAATACACTCATTATTTAAAACGATAAACCCTGAAGGGTTTATTTTAAAAAGAGATTTAACTTCGGGCGAATTCAAAAGAGCTATTTATTCTATAATTGACAATGACCTTTACTATAGTAAATCTATTTTAAAACTACTACGAAAAGAAGTTTCTTCTAATTTATTAATTGATGGTATAGATCGAAAAATACTCTACGAGCTATCAATAGGTGCTAGAATGAAGGACATGCCTAACTACATTCCTTTATCTGCTGCTAGCATAGAAAAAAGAAAGCGGCATTTAAAAAAAGTTTTTAATGTAAAAGACAAAGGTGACAGAGAACTTATTTTAATGGCAAAAGAAAAAGGTTTTATATAATATATGCTTTTACCTTACTTTTTTTACGGTTTTTAACTCTCTTTTTAAAATTTAAAAAAATAGCTTTGAAAAAAGTAAAATTACCATTCTAAAAAAAATAAAACTTTTGAAAGATACATTAATCAACCTAGTACAACGTTTATTAAAAAAGAATCAAATATCCTTTGATAAAGAAGAACTTTCTTTTCAGATACAAAGTCATCCGTCATACCCTAGCTTACATGCTATTACTGGTGTATTAGATCATTTTAACATAGAAAATGTAGCTGCTGATGTACCTGTAAACAAAGAAACTCTTGCACAATTACCCGATTGTTTTATTGCACAAATTAGTACTAAACAAGGTAAAGACTTAATTGTTGTAGACCGAAAAAAGTCTGACTACAACATTTACAATACTGAAAACAAAAAAGAAAAAAATTCTGAAACTGATTTTCTTAAAAAATTCACAGGTATTATAGTCGCTGTTGAACAATCAGAAGAAAGTACACAGGTAAAACAAAAATCTAATATTTCTAAAATTGTTGCTTTTGGAGTTTTAACAGTCTTAGCTTCTTATTTAGTTTTTAGTAAATCAAAATCGCCTTACCCTATTACTTACCTTATTTTATCTGTAACAGGTATTATAACTAGTATTGCAATACTAAAACAAGAACTAGGCTTAAAAACAACTATTGGTGATGCTTTTTGTTCTAGCTCTGATGAAAAAAAAGATTGTGATGCGGTATTAACTTCTAAAGGAGCTGAAATAATTAAAGGATATAAGTTAAGTGATTTAAGTATCCTATACTTTTCTGGTATAACCCTTTTAACACTATCTCAAATAACAAATCCTGTATATTCTTATACTATTAGTTTACTTGCGATACCTATAACTTTATATTCTTTATATTACCAATATGCTATTGTAAAAAAATGGTGCTTATTATGCTTAAGCATTATTGGTGTACTATGGCTTCAAGCTGCAATTCCTTTAATCACAAATACTTTTATAAATAATTTTGTACTATCTGATTTTGCTACCGTAGGCATTCTAGCTTCTATAGTTTGGCTAGTTTGGAATTATGTAAAACCTTTAGTAACTGACATTACAGAATTAAAGAAAGAAAAAATAGAAAACGTAAAATTTAAACGTAACTACACACTTTTTAGTAGCTTATTACAAAAGTCTCCTCAAATAAACACTGAGATTGAAAACAGTCAAGAAATTATTTTTGGCAATCCTAATTCTAGCTTAGAGATAGTACTTGTAACGAACCCTTTTTGTGGACATTGTAAACCTGTTCATAAGCATATTGATGAAATATTACAGAGATATCATCAAAATGTAAAAATAACAACTCGTTTTACAATAAATTCTAAAAACAAAGAAGATAACCTAGTTAAAATTACTAGTAAATTACTAGAGATTTACGATAAAAAAGGAGAGTCGACATGCTTAAAAGCAATGTCTGAAATCTATGAAAACGGAAATACTGAAGCTTGGTTAAAAAAATGGGGGAATTGTAATAACGTCAACCATTATATTTCTGAATTAGAAAAAGGAAGTAATTGGTGCAAAGAGAATGCTATTAATTTTACTCCTGAAGTTTTAATAAACGGAAGATCGTTTCCTAAAGAATACAACAGAACAGACTTAATCTTTTTTATCGAAGAACTAGAAGAAAATAATAAACCATTGGTAATAGTGTAAATTTATAAAACAACAAAGCCCTGAGAACAGAGCTTTGTGTTTTGAACAATATTCTCTCGCGAAGAATAGACACATACGGTGAGTGTCTTTAAATGTTCACCGC
>CAXHZZ010000056.1:0-14381 GCA_964021635.1 uncultured Tenacibaculum sp. | reverse complement strand
AAGAGTTAATAGCACACAATGGAAAGCGGTTAGTTTAGGTTCAACTATTTAAAATTAAAATAATGGATAAATTAAAAAGATTTATAAATATATTCGCAAGAATACCTGCAGATAAATTAGCGCACTTCTTTAGTGGGAGTGTGTTATTTACAATTTCAATGCTTTTTTTTACAGACTTACAAAGTACTGTTATTACTGTATTAGTTGCAGCAGGGAAAGAGTTAATTTGGGATGGGCTATTAGAACAGGGAACAGTAGATTTTAAGGATTTCGTGTTTAGCGTTATTCCTGTAATATTTTACTTTATACAATAGAATTATGGCAGCACCAATAGGAAACAAGTACAACGAGATATACACACTAGAGAAAGAACTACCTATATTTAAGGAGATTGTAGAAGACGCAAAGAAAGGAAAGTATTTATCTATTCAAGAAGCCGTAATGCACTCTATATACCCTAGAAGTGTTTTTTATTACCTATGTGAAAAGTTTAAAGACTTAGACGATTTAAAAAAAGAACTTAACGATATTATCATCGCTATTATAAATAGAGGGGGTTTAGAAGGCGAATACAACTCAACATCTTCTATATGGAGAATGAAGCAATTAGGGGAAACTGATAAAACAGAAGTTAATCAAACTGTTACTAACGTAACACCGCCAACGGCAGAAGAACTTAAAGCGGCTAACGACAAATTAAACGACTTAATGTAAAACACAATGATTAAAAAAACTGAATTAACTGTTTATTTTGCTAATACTTGGATTGAAAACGACGAACATTTTATAGATGGTTTGTCAATTGAAGAGGTGTTAAGTTTAGCTAAAGAACACGTAGATTATATATCAAAATATATAAATGACAATAGAGCAGCTTATAAACCCTGAGAGTATACCAAGGGAGCAAATAGCAATAATGCGGGCGGAGTGCGATAGAAGTCTATTGTACTTTACTCGCTTGTTTTATTTAGCAACCGAAAGAAAGAAGTTTATATACAATTGGCACCACGCAGAACTATGCCAACACTTTCAAGACTTCTCAGAGTACAAAGTTGAACTACTTAATATAAACATACCTCCTAGATGCTCTAAGACTCTTATAATGATGATGTGTATATGCAGGTCAGCAGGTATGCGTCATAGTTCGAATTCATTATATATAACCGCATCGGACAACCTAAGAAAAAAGACTACAACAGACATACGCAGGATATTAACACACCCACTATTTAAACGAATGTACGGTTTAGAGATAATGAAAGACCAAAACTCTAAAGATGTAATAGGATTCGTGGGTGGTGGATCGTTAACAACAGCTTCTATATTTGGTCAAATTACAGGTTTCGGAGCAGGCGAAATGACAGAAAGAGATAGTTATTTAAATGAAGATGGTACGGTAGAATTTCTAAAAGACAAGAGTGCATTTGAATTTAACGGTATCTTTGAGGGTGGTATTTATATTGATGACGCAAACAAGATAAAAGATTCAGCAGCACAAAACGCAAATAACGACGCCGTTAAAGACGTAACGTTTAACACTATATTTTCTCGTCGTAACTCTACAGATACGCCTTTGGCAAACATACAACAGAGAGCAGGAGAAACGGACCTTACAGACGCTTTAATGAATCATTATAATTATGGTACTGACAAACAAAATCCTTTAGCTAGGTTTGTTATAATGCCAGTAATGTACCCAGATGGGAAACTATTATGGGAATGGCGATACCCTATGCGTAAAGTAAACGAGTTAAAAAGTAGTGCATCGACATCGCACGTATTTGAAACTCAGTATATGCAAAACCCAGTTCCAAGTACTGACGTAGTATTTCCAGCTAATAAGATTAACTATTTTACTTTAGACTCTTTAAATACTCATAACATAGAGTTTAGATGTGGCGCTATTGATGTTGCCGACGAGGGTGCAGATAGTTTTTCTTTTCCTATGGGAGTATTGATAGGTAATAATTTCTTTGTTACTGATTGGATTTTTACAAAAGAAAACACAGAGTACACATTGCCTTTAACCTCATCAGCAATAAAGAATAACAAGTTAGATGTTACATTGATTGAAACTAATAACCACGGTGCCATCTTCTTAAAGAACTTAGTTAAGATGACAAATGCGTATGTAGGAGGTATAAACAACACAACTAACAAACACGGTCGTATAATAGCAGAATCACAAACGGTAAGATTAAACTTTCACTTTAGAAGCGATGTAGAAGCAGGTAGTGATTACGCAAAGGCAATGACGGAACTAACGAGGTACGCAAAGAACAAGAGTAAGCACGACGACGCGCCAGATAGTATATCTTTATTGTCGTCAATGTTACGATCACAATACCCTGATAGGTTTTATTAATAGTATTTTGTATATTTACTAAAATAATAAACATGAAGATAAATACAAACTTAAAAGAAAAGACGGAATTAGTAAACGCATTAACAGAGCTTTACAAGGTTTGCGGACGAAAAGAAGTAATAGATGAGGTAGTAATAGAAACTATTTTAGAAAGTAGTATAATAATATCAGATAATTAAAAAAATAAATAGATAATATATAAATAAAATTTGTATATTTGCTTCGTCTGTTACTGTTGGAGTTAAATCTAACGGTAACAGGCGACCAACATAACAGACACTTTGCCTTTATCGTAACTGATAAAGGCTTTTTTTTATATATGAGAATAGGTAATTTTAAAATAAGTTGGGAGCGTTTAAAGAATGGAGATTTTTTAACCTACGATAGAAACAAGTTAAGCGCATCTTTTAGCACTAAACAAAATATAGAAATTGCTTTAGCTAATCCAGTGTTATCAACTTTAATAAATATAAGAGCCGACTATTTAAGCCAGTTCAATTTCTTTGAGGTAAACGATGCGGATGAGAAAGTAGAGAATAGCGACTTTAATAGATTAATCGAAAACCCTAACCCTTACCAATCAAAGCAAGACTTTTTAAAACAGTTAGAATGGTACATACTTTGTTATGGCTGGGTATATCAAAGACCGTACGGTGCTAGTGGCATGGGTACTGACTACTTGTATAATTTATCTACTCCAAATATTACTTTCGACAAAGAAATTAAAAGAAGCTTAATTCAAAAGCGTGCAGACGTAAAAGAGATGGGTAAATTCTCATTTAACTATAAAGATTTTGATACAAATATAAACATGAACCTCAGCGAGGTTATACAGTTCTTTGATGTATCGAACGGGTTAAATGGTAATCCTTTTACCTCGCCTAGCAGAGTAACATCAATTAGAAAACAAATAGATAACACCTCAGCAGCAGCCGACGCACAGAACATAATGATTAAAACTGTTGGGCGTGAGATGATATTCAAAGAGAAACAAAGCAATTCAATGGATAGTGCTATGCCTTTAGCTAATGGCGATAAAGAAGATATGGAACGAAAGTTTCAAAGGTACGGAGCGCAAACAGGGCGTAATAGAACTGTTATATTAAATAAAGAGATGGGTTGGAAGTCTATGCACGTACCACACTCAGATTTAGGTTTTGAAGAGATAATGGCTTTAAACTCTAATCTAATGGGACAAGCGTTACAAGTGCCGAACGCTGTTTATAAAGCATACATGCAGGGCGATACATTCGAAAACCAAAGTCAAGGTTTATTAGGATTCTTACAAGGCACTATGCAAGCGAGAGCTAACGACATAGCTAATAGTTGGAGTTCTTATTTTGGTGTTAAGATTAAAGCAAGTATAGAGCATTTGCCGATTATGAGCAAAGTAGAAGATGTTAAGATTGATAGAGTTTTAAAGATTAGCCAAGCGTTTAGAAACTTAACACAAGGCGGATTATCGTCAGAACAAGCCAATCAATATATGATTGATAACGGTTTAAAAAACATAGAAGATGAGTAAGGATATTATAAAAGAACTTCTTTTAAAAGCTGAGAAATGTATAGATGTACAGATGCAGAAAGCGATACAAAAGAAGATTGATATATTAAAAGAAAATAAAACAGTTACAAAATGATTCATTGCAAAGAATTAAATACCGATTACAGTACTAAAGAAGAGCTTTTTAAGGCTTTAAAAGAAAATAAGGACAAGATAATCGGAATTAAAAAGAAAACCATTTATACTGGTTACGACGCTGCTAATCCTGACGCTAGTAAACAGATAGTATCTAATAGTCAAGTAAAGCTTAAATCAATAGATAAGGCAGCAACTAAAGACTTATTTAAAGATACTGATTACTATTATATCGCTGTTAACACTACTAACGTACTAGATTCGCATAATGACTTGCATGTAAAAGGTATATGGAATCGTTCGGCTAAGATGCAAAGCGGTAAGAATTATCTAGTGGATACTCATAGTTTAACGATTAAAGACGTTATAGCATACCCTGAAGATGTAGAGATATTTGTTGCTGATATTCCTTTTAAATCTATAGGTAAAGATTACGAGGGTAACACCGAAGCATTGATATATAAGGTTAAAAAGACTGCTATTATAGGCGATGAGATTAAATCGGCTTTAGAAAGCGGTAAAACAATGCAAGCTTCCGTAAAAATGCAATACGTTCAAATGGAGATAGCAATGAAGAGCGAAGCAGAAGAAGATAAAGAAGAGCTTAAAACATACAACCAATACAAGGATCAAATAGCAAACATATCTGAATTTAAAGAAGAGCCTTTATATTTCTTTGTTCAGAAAGAAGCGAAAAATATACACGAAAGTAGTTTAGTACCGTTCGGTTCTAATTCAGCTACTGGTAAAATAAATGTTGACTCGTCAAATGACACTCAGCACGAAAAGGAAACCGTCAAAACTGACACTTCCGTAAATAGTTTATTAATTTAAAAATCAATTTAAAATGTTTAATTACAAGACAATTGCGGAAATCGAATTGATGGATGCAGCACAAAAAGACACTTACGCAACGGAAAAGAGAAACCACGAAGCGGAGTTAGTAAAGCAGGAAGCAGCTAAGCAAGTTGCAGAAGCATTAAAAGAATTACCAACAAAGGCAGATATTGACGCCTTAAAAGAAGTTAACCGTGTTCAGGGTGAAACTATCACGGAATTAAAAGAGAAAGGAAACGGAATGAGTAAAAAGATTAACCTTGTTGATGAGGTAAAAGAGAAGAAGGCAGCGATTAAAGACTTAGTAAAGGGACAAGGTAAAGAAGTGGCTTTAAAAGCAGCTACTATAAGAGCTTCAATTACTGATTCTAACAGTCAATTAGTGTTGCCAGGTATTACTCAATTAGGCGTTAAGCAAAGAGGTTTATACGATATCTTTAGAAAAGTATCAGTAGGCGATGGAAACCACGGAGGTAAAGTAACTTATACAGACTGGGATGAAGCAACAACTGTAAGAGCTGCTGAAATGGTAGCAGAAGGCGGTACTTTTCCTGAATCTACTGCAAAGTTTCAATCTTATTCTATTGACTTAAAGAAAATCGGAGATACGTTGCCAGTATCTGAGGAATTTGGAGAAGATGAAGTAAGCGCAGCTGCTGAATTAGATATGTTCTTACGTGTTAATATGCAGACTAAAGAGGATGATATCCTTATGAATGCAGACGGTACAGGAAACAACATCAAAGGTTTAAAAGCGTCAGTACCTGCATATACCCCAGTTGCTTCGGGAATTACAGCACCAAACATTTACGACTTAGTAAAAAAGGTTAAAACTGATATTACTTTCGAAAGAGGTTCTAAATACCAACCTGATTTCGTTGTGATGAATGACAACGTAGCAGATTTATTGCACTTAGAGAAAGACCAAAACGATAATTACATTTTTCCTGACAAAATGAATATCGGTTCAATAATGATTGTTATTGATAACAACCTTTCTGATAACGAGTTAATCGTAGGAGATAGCCGTTACGCTACTATTTACGAAAAAGGTGGTGTTACATTGGAGAGAGTTTACGTAAACGCTCAAGCGATTGAAGATATGGTAACTTTAAAAGCTCGCAAACGTTTATTATTCTTAATAAAGAACGGTGATGCATCAGGATTCAGAAAGGTTACAGATGTAGCAGCAGCGTTAGTAACATTAGCAACAGCATAGTAATATGTTAGAAGTAGTATTTACAAAAGAGTACGGAAACCATAAAGCAAAAGATACTGCTTTCTTTAAAAAGAACTTAGTATCTATGCTTTTAAAAGTTGGAGTAGTTAAGATTAAAGATAAGAAGAAAGTTAAGAAATAATGAGAATAACAGACGCTACATATTATCAACAGGGTATCAAGTTTATTCCCGATGTAAAGGTAACAGGTGCACCAGTTCAAGGCGTTCCAACTAACAATACAGTTAGTAAATTAGAACACTTCATTGATGTTAATGAGCGTCTGTTATTACTCAGTTTCTTAAACGTAGATTTGTATAATGAGTTTCAGATTGCTATTCAAGACTTGCCGAATTCGGATTCTAAGTGGCAAAACTTAATAGATGGAGCTACATATACAAAAGACGGTGAAACGTATATCTTTGACGGTTTAAGAGGTTACTCTAAAGATAGTTTAGTTGCTTACTTTGTTTTTTGCGAGTATATAAAGAATGATAACAACTATTATTCGACTAGCGGTGTTATTCAAACTAAAGACAAAAACGCTTATAGAGTTGATCCGTCTAGTAAGTTAATGGATTGTTATTACGCCTTTTTAAATAAATACCAAGATAACTATGAGGATTCAGAACCGTGTTATTACATGAGTTCTACGGGCTTGATTGGTATTGATTATGCGGGGAGCAACGATAACGGAGTAGTAACTTTAGAAACTTTTTTAAGGGATAACGCAGCGGACTACGAGGGATATGAGTTTAAAAGATTTGAAACTATTAATTCATTCGGTATATGATAGTAACAGAACATAAACTAAGGGAAATATTTAATTCTTTGCCTGAGGTATTACTACATAATAGTAACGTAAAGGTTAAGCCGTTCTTTAGTTGGGGCGACAAGTTGGCATTAGATAAATACATTAAAGGGTATCAAAGCAACTGTTATCCACTTATTTGGTTATTGCCGAGTGAAGAAGTGGAAAATAGAAGGGCGAATACTATAACCCGTCGATGTGTGTTTATAATTGCTACTTTAGAAACGAACGTAGAGCTTTACAACGCTGAGAGATACGTTGGTAGTTACGACAATACCTTAAACCCTTTAGCGGAATACGTAAAGGAGTCTATAGACAGGAGTAGTAACGTTAGATTAGTTGATCCTACCGATATAACTCAGTTTAAACAGCCTAACTATTCAGACGAAGAAGATAACGGTACAATAGATTTATGGGACGCTACTAGATTAGAAATAGAAATAGAATTTAATAACGAATGCTTTAAACCAATATCATGGGACGTATAAAAAAGAGATACTTTATATGTATCAAAGACACTAATATAGGTGTTAATAATGACGGTACTTATAAAAAGAAATACAAGAAAGGCGAAAAAATATTAGTGCCTTTAAGATTAATAGAATTATATAAAGAATTAAATATCATAAGATAATGACAGGACTAGAATTAAAAAATAAAGGCGTTTGCGGGGATTCGTTATTTGCGGGTTTCAACATTACAAAAGGGTGCGCACCTTTAATGAAAGACGTTGTAGAGATTAGAATCACACCTGCTGATTTTGAATACGACGATACAAGAGAGTTTGATGCGGCTTACTTAAAAGAGTTACAATCCGAGGGTAAACTAAACATCTTACAAAGAATTGATTTGTTTGAGTCGCAAAGTTCAGACAACCAATATGCAACGAGTTCAAAAGGATTTGAAAGTTTAGCAATTGAGGGTATCTACAAGTTTAGAGCTACATTCAATCACGATGTTTGGTTTAATAAACAAATGGGAACTTTAGAGGGGGAATATCACAAAAGAGTTGAGTTAGTAGATAGTAGAGGTTCAATCTTTAGAACTGAGGGAACTACAGGCAGCAAGTCGAGAGGATTCGAAGTAGCTCACATTACGAGAGGTATGCAAACTTTCTTGAACGGAACTAACAAACAAGCTCAGTATTTAGACATTCAATTTGCTGAAAAGTCAGAGTTTGACGACGAACCAGTAGTAATTGATGCGGATTTATTAGATAAAGAAACTAGAGAGATTGCACCAGTTGTAGAAGCTAGCGTATCTTTTGACGCTGTTCCATCTGACACCGATACTTCAATAGCTTTAAAAGTTGTTTACAATAGAGGTCAGAAAGGCGATATAACGGGATTAACTGAGTCTGGCGACTTCTTAGTACTTGTTAACGGTGTTGCAGAAGCTGCGGCAGTTGCTGTAGAATCGGCAGGGGTTTACACAATTACTACCGCTGCATTAGCATCAAACGACATTGTAACGGTTTCAATTAATGGAGTTAGAGAGGTTTTAGGCGATGCCTTATACACTTCTGTAGATACTAAAATAACAGTAGTATAATAGTATTTAATATTAGTTAAGTTTTGCCCTCACCTACTATTAGAGGTGGGGGTTTTTTATAAAAATATGAATATAAAAAGTAAAATAAAAGAGTTGGAAAGTTTGCGAAAGGAAGTCCCTAATCAAGCGGAACTGATAGCTAAGAAATGGAAAAATGAAATACTTGACTATGTTCGTATAAAGCAATTGTATGAGAAAGGTATAAACGGAGAAGGAGAGAAACTTAAAGAATACACTAATTACACTAAGGCGGAAAAGTTCCTAAAGAACCAACCAACAGACCGAACTACGTTATTAGATACAGGTAGTTTTTTTGCTTTCTTTAAACTTAAATTTATAGATGATGATACTATAGATATATTTTCTACGGATAGCAAAGCACCTAAGTTAATAGAGAAGTACAAAAAAAGCATTTTTCAGTTAACAGTAAAGAATAACGAGATAGTAAACGAAGATATATTTTTAAAGAACTTAATTAAATGGCTACTAAACACAAAAACATTTACACAGATTTAGATACGATACCGATATACAACTTTATGAAGTGTGCGGGGGGTAAACTAAACTATATGTACGAAAATAAAAAAGGGAGTGTTAATAGTGATTTAATTGATACTTGGGGCTTGCTTTATGATAACTATTGTGAGTTAACCAGTTCAAACACTACATTAAGGTATTACAAGTTGATAGGAGAGATTGAATGGCTAAAAAATAGAGATATGATAGCACCTTTATTAATTAAAACGATAATGAAAACGCCTTTAAACAAGTGTATTGAAGAAATAAAAGAGCTTAAAGAATGGGGTTTAAAAATAAACGTTAAAAACAACTTAGAAAAGGAAATAGAAAAATGCATTAAGATATTGAACAACTCGAAAAACAAACTAAATATAAAGTTAGATGAGTTTAACGAGCTTAAAGACAAACCGAATGATAGTATTTCTTTACAATCGCAAAAGGTAAAGTTACATAAGGCGTTAGGAATAGACGTTAATATAATGAATACAAGCGTTATAGAGTGGTTGGCGTACTGGGATGAAGTTAAACAATTAAGTAAGGATAGCAATGGCAAATAGCATAGACGCAGTAAAGCAACTGCAAAAAGAAATAGACGTCTTTACAGGACAACTAAACGAGATTAACAACAAGATATTAACTATATCAAAAAACACACGTGCTGTTTCAGATGGTTTTAGTAAGATTAAAACACCGTCAGGAGTTAACTCAGCTTTAAAGCAAACGAGCGGCAATATAGAAACTATAAACGCTTTATATAAGCAGCAGGATAGTTTAGAGAAAAACCTAATCAACACACAAGCTAAACAGAAGCTAGCAATAGAAAGCACGAACAAAGCATATATTAAAAGTAGGTTTGAACTACAACAACAAAATAAACTCGTAAAAGAAGCTGTTATAATAAGCAGCCGTTATTCTACTGAGTTGCAAAAGGCGACAACGCAAAGAAATAAATTAGCACGTTCAATACAAGATTTAAACGTAAAAAGAGAGTTAGGGAATAAACTATCTGACAAAGAGCAGTCAGAACTTAAACAAAGTACGGCGGCTTTTACTAGGTACGATAACGCAATTAAAAAAGCAAAAACAAGCGTCGGACGTTTTCAGGAAAATGTAGGTAACTATCCAAAAGGATTAAAAGCAGCAGCAAGTGCGGCAAGAGGTTTAGCTAGCGCTATGGGTTTAGTCGGTGGAGCTTTTCTTATTGTAAGTGTTGTAAAGGACGCATTTAAAAGAATTAGAGAATTTGATAAGTCTATGCAAAACTTATCAGGTATTCTAAGGGTATCAAGAAAAGACGTAAAAGACTTAGAAGCTGAAATAATATCAGTAGCTAAAGCGTCGGTAAGAACATCAACAGAAGTCGCTACATTAGCAGAGTCTTTATTAACTTTAGGTAAATCTAAAGAAGATGTAAAGGCATTACTTGCGCCAGTTACAGATTTAAGTTTAGGTTTGAACGTTGCAGCGGATGAAGCTGGAGAATTTTTAGTTCAAATGCTTAATACTTTCGGCGCAAGTACTGACGAAGCAGACAAGTACGCAGACACTATAGCTACAATTAGAACCTCTACAAGTTTAGATTTCCAAAAGATGCGTGATTCTTTTCAGTATTTAGCACCTATTTCAAAGGTTTTAAATAAGGATTTAGCATATACTGGGGCGTTGATAGGTATATTGGCGGATAATGGTATAAAAGCGGAGAGAGCTGGTCGTTTATTAGGTACAGCACAGCAAAAACTAGCGTCAGAGGGTAAGAGCTTAACGGATGCTTTAGAAGAGATAAATACAGCAAGTCAAAACAATGTATCTGAATTAGATTTATTGTCTTTGTCTTCTAAGTTATTCGGGAAACAAGCCGCTTCTTTAGGTGTTGTTTTAGCCAGTAATACTGATGCAATCGATAAAAACGCTCAAGCAATTAGAGATAATGGAGGAGCTTTAGACGATTTAGTAAAAGAACAAATGGAATCTTTAGATAGTAAGATAAAACTATTAGATTCGGCTTGGGAGGGGTTAATAACTACGGTTGATAATGGTCAAGGTGCTATTTCTACATATTTAAAAGGGTTTTTGGATTTAATAACTAAATCAATAAATAAAGTATCTGATTTAGAACAAGCTCAATCTAAATTAGGTGAGCTAGATGTATCAAAAGGAGCAGCCGATTATTTCAGGCGACTAAATCCTTTGCTTTTGTTTACTGATACTGCATACGGAAAAGCTGAGAAAGCTCAAATTAAGTTTAGTGAATCAAACAAAGACTTGACAAAAACATCTTTGCTAATGGTTGAAGCTCAAAAAAAGGTTTTAACAAATGCTTTTAATAGTGGTGAATTAACAGAAAAAGAAACAATAGTTTACCTAAATCAAATTAGAGTTTTAGAAAGTTCTATTAAGTTAAAGAAACAAGAAAGAAAAGCCTTAGAAGAAAAGGCGATTGCTTTAGAATACTCAGGTCAAGCATATACTTCTAATGGCGAGGTTTTAGAAAACTTTTATGAAAACGCAGCGCAAGCAAGCACAAAAGAATTAAAGAAGTTTATATCGAATAATGAAGAAAAATTAACTAACGAAGAAGAAACTAATAAAGATATAATTGAGTCAAGAAAAAAAGCAATTGATATATTAAGTGATTTATCTACATTAGAAAATGACGTATTAAAAGATGGACCACAATTAACCAATACAGAAGATTTTGAACTAAAAGGAATAGAGGTAGTAGGAATAGATAAGGACAAACTAGAGCAAGATGTTGAAGAAATACAAAGAAACCTAGCTTTAATTGAAAAATGGGCGGCAGAAGCTCAAGTAGATGAGATTATAAAAGGAGGTTTAAACGACTTAGCTGGAACTATTGAAGAGTTCACAGGAGTAAGCGGCGATAAGTTTTTAGATTTCTTTGATAAGATTTCAGAGGGCGGCGAAAAGAGTTTTACAGATTTAGCAGAAATAGCATCTTCTTCATTTAGTTTAGCAGGCGACGTTTCAAGTGCTTTTTTTCAAGGCAAAATAGATAGTTATCAAGAAGATATAGATGCTAATAACGAGTATTACGCAAACTTATTAGATAACGAAAACCTAAGTAATGAAGAAAGAGATAGACTAGAAGCGGATAGACGACGTAAAGAAGCTCAATTAAAAAAGAAACAAGCCAAAGAAAAGGAAAAGCAGTTTCAAGTGAACAAGTTATTCAGAATTGGGGAAATTATAGCAGATACAGCTTTATCAATTGTAAAGATAGGTGCGCAATTAGGGGTTGCAGCTTTACCATTTCAAATACAAGCGGGTGCAATTGGTGCGGCGCAATTAGCAATAGTAGCAGCACAGCCTACACCGAAATTTGCAGAGGGTGGGGTTATGGATCACGACGGTAAAATGATGATTAACGACCATAGCAGCGGACGATTAGAACTTGTAGAGCGTGACGGTAAACTGTTAATGACGGATAAAAAGAACGCTATTGTAGATGGTAAAAAAGGAGATATTATTCACAAGGATGCGGAAGCGTACTTTAATAATCAAAGTGATGAGGATTTAATAAAAAACTTAGAAAATCATAGTATATTAGCATCAATGCAGAATAATAACTTTTTAGCTAATAAATTAGAGAATAAGAAGTCGGCGGATAATAACAATTACAATACAGATAGGATTGTAAAAGCGATTAAGTCACAAAAGACAAAGTTTAATGTTAATCAAAATATTACTTTAGCTGACGATCTTAGTTTTTTAGGTAGAATAAACGATACTTTATAGAATGGCATATCAACAGAGATTATATAAGTTAGTAAATTTAGATAGTAATCAAGAGTTAGTACTAGACGGAACTGGTACTAACAACGAGCCTAAGAATTGGGAGGATAGCGAGCGTACAATAAAAAAGAGTACAAAGAACTTTAGTATTACTACGGAACTATCTAAAAAATTAGAATTTACAGGAGCGGGAGCAAGATTTTTAATAGACGCTTATAACTTAATGAGTATTGAGGCACGTGTTAAAATGTACGAATATCGATTTAACCCTAAAACAGACGTACCCTATATTTATAGCGTTGGGGACTTTAATTTCAGCAAATACTCATCAGAAAAAAACATAGTTAACATACCTTTTGAGAGTGGCACATTAACAGCGTTGGTAAAAGCTAAACAAAATGATAAGTTTGAGTTGAACAGAACCGAAAGTATAGACGGTGTTACTATTCCGCCTTTAGTTGTTAATGAGTTTGCGGGTGTTAATAGATCTTTAGATTTAAATAGTTTAGCGGAAACATCGGATGATGATAGAAATATGAATACTTTCACAGCCGTATCTAATTTAGATCCCTTTGTATCAACTAACGTACCTTTAGACGTTTCTTATTCAAGTGACGAAAGATTTGTATCAGCATTAAAAGGTGCGGCGGACGACTCTCCTGGTAGCGGTAATGCGTCGGAGTGTTTTTATTACTTAAACGATAGATATAAGACTTTTAAAATAAATATAGAGTATTCGTCTGATGTAATAATAAAACCATCTAAGAGTGGTCAATATGTTGAACTAAATTTAGTTAGATATGAATTAGGAGATGTTTTAAATGTTAAAGAGAGAATAATTTTAAAGGATTATAACATATCTAATTCTAGTAATATAAATGAGTTTGTAAATGTTAGTTATTTAAACGATTCTTTTGAGTTGCAAAAAGATGAAAGTTTAGCTATACAATGGAGGTTAACTAACGAAGATGACAATGTAAGTGTTATCTCTTTTGAAGCTAAAAACATTAAATGTTCAGTAAATATACAAGAACAAAGCCAAAGAAACGACATAAACAGACGAACTAAATGCGTAAAGAATAACGAAGTAGGGCGTACTTTAATGGGGTTAATAAACGGCGACAAAGACACTTATAAAAGTGAGTTTTTCGAAAGTTCGGATTTTAAGAATACCGCAATAACAACGGGTAAATTAATACGTGGATTTGAAGATTTAGATATAACCACAAGTTTAAAAGAGTTTTTAGATAATAGTAATTCATTGTTTAACATGGGTTATAATGTTGAGGTAATTAACGGAAAAGAAACTTTAGTTCATGAGCCGTTAAGGCACTTTTTCCGCTCTCAAACCATTATCGAAATAAAAGAGCAAGTAAATAAAGTTAAACGAACGCCAGCGTTAGAATTTGTTTATTCTACTATTAAATCAGGTTATAAAAAGCCAAGTGGTGACAATCTTTATGAAGAGGTAAACGGTTTAAATGAATTTAACACAATAAACGAGTACACAACGCCAATAACAAGAGAAGTAAAGGATTACTCAATAGAAAGCCCATATAGGGCAGATAGCGAGGGTAAAGAGTTAACATTTAGGCAAAACATAGTTGAGAACCCAACAAGCGATTACAGAACAGATAAAACTATATTTAACTTAGATTTAAAAGAGTCGGGTACAAGTGTATTTGAAG